>CAZANJ010000006.1:0-22082 GCA_964486415.1 uncultured Anaerolineales bacterium | reverse complement strand
GTTGTAGTAACCTTGAGGTCTGGGTTCTCATCAGGTGTCAGTTGACAATCAGTTCGGCTTTCCTAACCACCCCACGGCATCTGCGCGTATTCCTCAAAAGCAGCGTCGTGGATCTGCTTGAAAAAAGCCTCATGGCCACGTTCCCATCGAGCGAGCATCTCCAGCGCCTTTTTCGCTTCTCCTTCGGCTTTACTGGCCGCTCTCTCGTAGAAGTCAACAAAATCGCGCTCGATCAGATAGGCCATGCGCAGCACCGGCAGATCGGGCACCATCGCTTCCAGCACGGTCTGGTCAAGCATCTCAGAGTCAGCACGCTCGGAGAAGAAGCCCTCTTTCTCCAACTCGGCGTTCACCACCGTGTCTTGCACCTCTCCCTCATCCAGGGCATCCAGCAGGCTCTGGATAAACTCGATGTGCTTCTGCTCCTCGCCGGCCAACTGTTTGAATGCTCCCACCGCCGCCGCGTGGCTCAAGCGCTCAGCGTTCTCCTCGAAGAATCGCTTGCCCTCGTATTCCCGTTGGAGAGCGTATTCGTAAATCTTACGGATGTCCATCTCTTCCTCCTATATCTCAACTCACTGATCTACAACACAAATCCTGTGACTTATCCTCCCCCCTGGAGGCCGGCTCACGGCCATTGATTGACAAAAATCGCTATTTGTAGTACAATTTTAAGCGAGAGAGCGGGTAAGGCCTGCTGTGGATTCCGCGGTGTTCCCATGTGTCATGGTGACTCAATATCTGCGTAAGATATTGTAAGAAGCCGGGGGGGTATTCCAGTAGGGACCGCTCTTTTTTATTTTGGCTCAAACAGCACGTACTCCGTCTTAATCTGCGCCTCAATCATCTTGTACCATTCAGTCTCGTTATGCTGATACTTCTGGTACAGCGCCCAGCACGCAAAGTCAACTGCCTGCAACCCCGGGTCTGTCGTCGAGTCTCGGTGGTATATCTCCAGATGCGCATTCTCCGGCAGGCCAAGGATCAACCGCGCCCGCAGATGGTCGTCGAAGTCAGGGCGAGCGATGCCCTGCAGATGGCGCCTGTCGAGGGATAGATAGATGAGCAAATCATCCCGATCGAGCGCGTGTGCGATGACCTCCCACACCAAGTGACAGTATAGCAGCCCCTGTTTCTCCCGAAAAAAGTAGGGCGCGTCCGTCGTGTCGAAGACGAGCGCGTGAATGTCGAGGGAAAGTCGCGCCAA
Source organism: uncultured Anaerolineales bacterium (assembly GCA_964486415.1). Taxonomy (GTDB): domain Bacteria; phylum Chloroflexota; class Anaerolineae; order B4-G1; family B4-G1; genus CAZANJ01. The sequence continues at coordinate 20,875 of CAZANJ010000006.1, read as the reverse complement.
GTCCCGATACAAGCGCCGGCGAAACCCTTCACTCGCCAGACTGGCCTTGAATTCGGGTAGACGCTTGAGGCACGGAGGCAGTGTATGTCTCCGCGCCCGCTCAATTACCTGTCGCAGCGACGGCGGCTCAGCCGTCCTGAGAACTGCCATCACGAAGTAGTTCGACGGTCCTTTCGCTAATCTCAGAGATCCCGACTCGTCGAGATAGAGGTAGGACACCATGGCCCGTCACCGGGCTACCGGTTCGACGCGCACGGCACAGACCTTGTACTCAGGTATCTTGGCAATGGGATCAAGCGCCGCGTTGGTCAGCGCGTTGGCAGCCGCCTCGACGTAGTGGAAGGGAATGAAGACTACACCAGGCCGAATGCCCGGCGTAAGGCGCACGCTCAACTCGATCTCACCACGTCGGCTGGCAACCCGCACCCGCTCCGCGCCATTCAATCCGATGCCAGCCGCATCGTCAGGATGGAGCTCGACGTAAGGCTCCGGGGCCTCCTGCTCCAGCTTCTCCGAGCGCCGCGTCATAGTACCGGTATGCCAGTGGAACATCATCCGGCCTGTGGTCAGGATGAGGGGATACTCATCGTCCGGCAGCTCCACAGCCTCTTGGAACTGGATGGCGTGGAAGTGTCCCAGGCCCCGACTGAACTTGCCTTTATGCAGATAAGGCGTGCCAGCGTGCTCCTCTGTCGGCACCGGCCATTGGAGAGAGCCTTCCCTATCCAGCCGATCGAATGATACTCCGCCGTAGATGGGAGTGACTGCGGCGATCTCCTCCATCACTTCTTCCGGCGACTGGAAATCAAATCCGCGAGCGCCAATCCGCTCGGCTAATTGGCAAAGGATCTCCCAATCCGGTTTAGATTCTCCCAGCGGCTCGATCGCTTTGCGCACTCGCTGAACACGCCGATCGGTGCCGGTGAAGGTGCCTTCCTTCTCAGCGAACGAAGTAGCGGGCAGGACGACATCGGCCAGTTCAGCGGTCTCGGTGAGGAAAATGTCCTGCACCACGAGGAAATCAACTTCTTCCAGGCATTCACGCACGTGGTTGACATCGGGATCGGATAGCATGGGATTTTCCGCCATCACATAGAGGGCACGAGTGCTCCCATCCTCGGCTCCCCCTATCATGGCTGTCACCGTCTTTCCCACCTCGTTTGAGAGGTTCTTGACGTTCCATACCCGCTCGAACTTTTCCCTGATCTCAGGCACTGTGACGGCCTGGTATCCGGAGTAAACGTTGGGCAGGCCACCCAGATCGCAGGCGCCCTGGACGTTGTTCTGGCCGCGCAGGGGGTTAACGCCGCCACCGGGGATGCCCATATTTCCGGTGAGCATGGCCAGGTTGGCGCACGATTTCACGTTATCTGTGCCAGTGGTATGCTGAGTGATGCCCATCGCGTAGAGAATGGCCGCGGGTTTATTCTGCGCGTAAATCCGCGCTGCCTCTCGCAGGCCCTCGGTGGGAATGCCGCTGATCTCCTCCACCCGCTCTGGTGTATATTTGCTCACTAACTCGCGGAGTTCCTCGAAGCCCTCAGTCCGCTCCTCGATGAAATCCTCATCGTGCAACCCCTCGCCGATGATGATGTTCATCATACCATTGATCCAGGCCACATTTGTGCCGGGACGGGGCTGTAAGTACAGATCGGCCATACGCGCGATGTGTATCTTGCGTGGGTCCACGACGACGATCTTGGCCCCGCGCTCCTTGGCTTCCATCACGTGAGTGGCGACCAGGGGATGGGCCTCAGAGGTATTAGAACCGGTGATGAGGAAACACTCAGTATGCTCACTAAACTCTGGGACGGAGTTAGTCATCGCTCCACTGCCAAACGCGGCGACCAGACCGGCCACCGTGGGAGCGTGTCAGAGGCGTGCGCAGTGATCGACGTTGTTCGTCTTGAACACTGCGCGGGAAAGCTTCTGGATGAGATAGTTCTCCTCATTGGTGCATTTGGCCGAGGCTAAGAAACTAATGCTATCAGAGCCATACTCATCAGAAATGGTAGTCAATCGCTCCGCCACCAATCCCAGCGCTTCCTCCCACGTCGCCTCCTCGAGTTTGGCCGAGGGACCATCCCCGCGCCGAATGAGAGGGGTCTTAAGCCGATCAGGGTGATTGACAAAAGCATCGACGTTCCAGCCTTTGATGCAAAGCTTGCCGCGACTGATGGGATGTTCCTTGTCGGGCAGAACTCCTACGATTTCTCCATCGAGCACCTGAAAATAAATTCCGCATCCACACCCACAATAAACACAGGTGGTGAGGACGTTTCGGTATTCCATAAATGCCTCCCTACTCCAACCTCGAAAGTATCGGCGCCTCTCCAAAAGTCAGAGAGAGCGGTGGTGCATCCTCAATTTCAGCGCCAGGCTCGTATCCCACCAAAGTTTCCACATCCCGTCGAATCAAGTCATGTAGGACTGTCAATGGAATATGGGCCGGGCAGACCAACTCACATTGGCGGCAAGCGACACAGCGACTGGACATATGCATCGCCCGGACTAGATGGAACATTGGGAAGGGAGGAGCCAGCACACCTGGTTCCACCCACAAGGGGTCTTCCAAAGCACAGGACTCGCAGAAGCATTCTGGGCATATGTTACGACAACCATAACACTTGATACACTTCAAGAACTGTTCTTGCCAGAATTCCCGCCGCTCCGCAGTCGACATCGCCTCATATTCCGCGACCAGAGGATTAGGCGGCCCACTTTCAACCGGCGTTCCGATCAGCTCTGCCTGAGGCCAAGGGTCCAATTTGGGCGCAGGATCGGCGCAATGACATTCTTCAGCTTCCTCCTCGGTACAAGCCACCCCTAGTAAGTAGAGCCTATCAGGATCGACTTGTGCTCGCTTGGCCATCTCCACCAATGCGCGGACGTCACATCCGCGGGCCACAACACCTAATTGAGCATCCGGATAGCGTTTCTGCAAAGTGGAAATGATAAGACCCATCGCGTAGCGAGGCTCCAGGACCAACTCGGAAGTGTCATCCCCTTCCTGGAAAAGGTAGGGCGCAGTGCCAACCTCTGTCTTCCGTAGCGCCAAAACGCCATCCAGTTCCTTGATTTTCTCCGCCACATGGGCGCGAAGTTCTTCCATCAATGTACTTCGTTCGGTCATCCTCAGCTCCTCTATCTCGGTATATTGGTGTATTGGCGACCAATCTACCAATTACCAGCCTACCGGTCTACCATTTCGTCGGCGATCGGTCCCAGCGCCCTCACCTTCTCCACGAATTCCTTCGTCACTTTGGCGAACTTCGGCGCCTCGGCCGAAGAGACCCAATCCAGCACGAACCGGTCGGGGTGAACGCCGACGTACTTCAACAGGTTATGCACCAGCGGCATGCGCTTTGCCGTGCGGTGATTGCCGTCGATGTAGTGGCAATCGCCGATGTGACAACCCAGCACCATCACGCCGTCGGCGCCGGAACGGAAGGCCCGCAGCACCATCTCCGGCGACACCCGTCCCGAGCACATCACACGGATGGGCAAAACGTTAGCCGGCGATTGCATCCGGGCCACGCCAGCATTATCCGCCCCGGCATAGGAGCACCAATTACACAAGAAAGCAACAACTCTCGGTTCGAAATCTTCACTCATTGTGATTATCCTTTAAGGAGTACGCTTTACGCACTAAAACACGCCGCTTTGTGAGTAGTGCGCACATCACCCTACCATAGCCAACAGACCATCGATCTGGGCCACGATTTCCTGATCGGTGAAGTGCAGTTCCGTGACAGCGCCAGAGGGGCAGGTGGCCACGCAAGTGCCACATCCATGACAAAGAGCAGCGTTGACCTCTGCCTTCCCATCGCTGTTTCGGTCGATGGCAGAGTAAGGGCATGATTCTATACACTCGCCACACCCCACACAAGCTTCCGCCATCACCTCGGCGACGATGGGGGAAATAGCGACCTCTCCCTTATTGAAAATTTTGACAGCTTCCTGTGCAGCCGCACCCGCGTGGGCCACAGTATCGGGAATATCGCGCGGCCCCTGGCAGCAGCCAGCCAGGAAGACGCCAGCAGTGCTGGTCTCAACCGGGCGCAGCTTGGGATGAGCCTCAGCGAACCAGCCATCTGGCGTGCGCCCCAGCCCGAAGAGAGAAGCTACTTTATTGGAATCGGCGTAGGGCTCGATGGCAGAAGCAAGAATGACCATATCCACGTCAGCGATGACTATTCGGCCCAGATCGGCGTCCTCGCCCTTAACGCGCAGCTTATCATTGGGCAGCACCTCAACCTCGGCGCCACGACCGCGCACAAAAGTGACGCCTTCCTCCTGCACACGCTCGTAGAATTCCTCGTAGGCCTTGCCGAAAGCGCGCATATCCATGTAGAAGTCGTAGACCTCGGCGCCAGTCTTATCGCGCACCTGGTGGGCATGCTTGAGCGAGTACATGCAGCAGAAACGGGAGCAGTACTTGTGGGCGTTCTCATCCCGGCTACCCACGCAGTGGATAATGGCGACGTTCTCCGGAACCTCTCCCTCGGCGGTCACGATCTCTCCGCCGGTTGGACCGCTGGCATTGATGATGCGCTCAAATTGCAAGCCGGTGATGATATTGGGGGATTCGCCGTAGGAATACTGGGGGAGATTTGTGGGGTCCCACATCTCGAAGCCGGTGGCTATGACGATGGCTCCCACCTCCACATCGAGCAGTTCATCCTCCTGCTCATAATCAACCGCACTTGTGGGGCAGACTCTGGAGCAGAGGCCACAACGTCCATCCCGCTGGAAGTAGATGCAGTGCTCCGTATCGAGTACCGGCACGTTGGGGATGGCCTGGGAGAAGGGACGATAAATGGCCTTCCGCGTACCCATCCCAACCTCATAATCGGTGTCGATGACCTTGGTAGGACATTTCTCCTGACAGAGGCCACAGCCGGTGCAAAGACCCTCATCCACATACCGGGCATGCTTGCGGATACGAACTTGGAAATTGCCTATGTAACCGGAGACTTCCTCAACCTCACTATAAGTTAAAAGTTCAATCTTGGGATGCCGACCGGCATCCATCATTTTGGGGCCGAGGATTCAGGTGCTGCAGTCGAGCGTGGGGAAGGTCTTATCGAGCTGGGCCATCCGCCCGCCGATGGAGGGCTCTTTTTCCACCAGATAGACCTGGTAGCCAGAATCGGCGATGGAGAGCGCGGCCTGTATGCCCGCGATGCCGCCGCCGACCACGAGCGCGGCCTCGGAGACCGGTTCCTGGCGGGGCTCCAGGGGGGCATGATAGGCCACTCGCGCCACCGCTGATCGTACCAGGCGCTTCGCCTTCTCCGTAGCTTTCTCCTTGTCCTTGATCACCCAGGAGACGTGCTCGCGGATGTTGGCCATCTCGAAGAAGTAGGGGTTAAGCCCAGCGCCGACCAGCGCCCGCTGGAAGGTGGGCTCGTGCATTCGGGGGGTACAAGAGGCCACCACTACCCGCTCCAGGTCCAGTTCGCGGATATCCTCTTGGATCATCTCCTGTCCGGGTTCGGAGCAAGTGTATTTATGCTGCCGAGCAATGACCACGCCAGGCAGTTCAGCGGCCATCTCCACCACGGACGATACGTCCACCGTAGCCGCGATGTTTACGCCACACTCACAGATGTAGACTCCAATGCGAGGTTCTTCCATAACGTATGAACTCCTTATGCTGACAGTCGGTATCGCCTGGCTTACAGAAAATCACTCAACGCCGGTCTCACCGACACGACGTGCCGCTTGAACAACAACTGATCCTCCGACAATCCAAAGGCCAATCCGATCAGTTGAGGCAAGAAGAGGATTGGTATATGCAATTCCTGGTTCATCACGCGCGAGGCCTTACCCTGATAGCTGTCCAGGTTCATGTGGCACATCGGACAGACAGTCGACACGCAATCGGCAGGCTGGCATTTCGCCAGTATCTCCCCCGCCATGTGATGGCCGACCCTGGGCTTGGTCATCATCAATGAAGTGCCGCAGCAAGATGCCTCTCGAGTATGACGGTGCACTTCAGCGCCCAATGCCTCTAAGATGGCGACCATTGAGGAGGGCTTCTCATCATCGTCGAAAGCGCTGTAAGGGCGAACGGTCTGGCAACCGTAGTAGGGAGCAACAGACAAACCCTCCAAAGGGCGCTGCACTCGCTCGGCGTAATCCTCTGGGCTGAAATCGTTCGCCAGCACATCCATCAAATGGCGCGACTTGACAGTATTGCGATAGCCCAAACCCTCCACCTCTAACGCCTTGTTGACTTTTTTCAGAAGCTTTGGATCATCGGAGAGGGCCTGTGAGGTGCGCCGAAAGTTGGTGTAGCAGGCACTGCAAACAGCGAGCATGTCCGAGGTGTCATCGGATCGCTCTGCCAAAGCCAGGTTACGAGCCGGAAGCACGATGCCCAGGAGATCACTGATCACCGGAGCGGCACTGGCCCCACAGCAGGTCCAATCTTCCAGTTCCTCCACCTCGGCTCCCAAGGCCTCCAGCACCGCTAGTGTCGAAGCCTTGTACTCCAGAGCAGAAGCGTCCGCTGAACAGCCGGGGTAAAAAAGATACTTCATTGCTGCGCCTCCAGTTCTGCCACACGTTCAAACAGCGGCCCTAACCGTCCTTCACCGCCCAGCTTGGGCATTTCTGGGTAAGCCTTTCCGCGGCTCACCAGGGTGATTCCAAGACCGGCGAAGCCCAGAGCACTCAAAGGGTTGGTAGCCAAGAAGAAACGTGCCATAAACTCCATCTCCCGCATACGTCCATAGCGGCGCACAATATCGACGAAGGTGCGATAGAAGCCAACGCTATCCTTGGATGCAGCGATTTTTTGCTCAATCGCCATCTCTTTAAGGCGGGTGATGGTCTCGGTGAGAGGAATGCCACGCGGGCAACGCACTTGGCACTGATAGCAAAGGCTGCACAGCCACATCGCCTTGCTACGCAGCACCTCGTCTGCCAGACCCAACTGTACCATGCGCCACATCCGGCGAGGGCTGATGTCCATCGCTGGAGCTGCCGGGCAAGAAGCGGTGCAAGTACCACATTGAATACAGCGACGGAGAAGTTCTCCATTTTCGATGAGATGATCTGCAAAGGCGGGATCACGTTTCGCCGTCGTTAAGTTCACAACCTCAGCAGTCGCCAAAGGGGACCTCCTGTTTTTATACTGTATCTCAAGAATGTTCCCACTATTTATGACAGCGATCATCCATCATCCACAGCGGGGGAATATCCGGTGCATCTTTACCACACTCAATTGGCACCTGACATTGTAGCGCAACCGAGGCTAAGCCAAAATGCTTATCATGAGGTAGCTAAACGGCTTACAACACCAGTAGATTGTACATGTTTACCACAATCTGTCAAGGGTAAATTCTCATACTCAAAACCTGCTATCCCTCACCCCGTCCTAAGTTTCGCATTCCACCACAGGGCTTCTAACTCATCCTCGGTCAATCTCCTCATATCTCGTCCTTGCTCAAGAGCAGCCAGTTCCATATGACGGAAACGATGTGCGAAACGAGCATTGGCTTTACGCAAAGCGGTCTCTGCATCCAAACCCAGCCATCTGGCCCAGTTGACTATGGCGAACAATAGATCACCCAACTCGGCCTCCTCTTCGGCTGAGGAAGCAGCAGATTCCAACTCGCTCATTTCCTCACTAACCTTGTCAACCACGCCACTTATCTCGCTCCAATCAAATCCCACGCGGGCTGCACGACGACTGTAGGTATCAGCTTGCTGCAATGCAGGCAGAGCCTCGGGCACGCCATCGAGCGCCGAGCTCTCTTCCCCTCTCTCCTCGCGCTTCAGTTCCTCCCAATGGAGCAGTACCTCATTAGATCCTTTGACTGCCTGATCCCCCCAAACATGCGGATGTCGATGCTTGAGCTTGACGTCGATGCCGGAGATTACTTGCGCCATTTGAAATTCACCCGCTTCTGTCGCAATCTGGGCGTGAAGTAGCACTTGCAACAAGAGATCGCCCAGTTCCTCTCTCAGCGCCGGGATATCCTCAAGATCAATGGCGGATACGGTCTCGTAAGCCTCCTCCAACAGCGCAGATCGCAAGCTCGCGTGCGTCTGCTCGCGATCCCAAGGGCAACCATGCGGAGCCCGAAGGTGGGCAACGGTCTCTTGCAAGCCCTCGAAGCTGCTGACGCCAGGCAGCGGCGGCACGTAAAGCGTGGTCAAATGAGCGATGTCCCTCTGATGGTCAAGCTCATAGAGGGGCAGGTGGGCAATGCGCTGCTCCGGGCTTCCGGCCGCGTGCACTAATACAACCTCGTGATCGTCCGGATATTGGTTCATCAAAGTGAGCTTGACGTCGGTGGCAAGGTCTCTTCCATAGAGCTGGCCGACCAACGCTGGCAGATCGGGATTCAATAAAGGGTGATGAAGAAGCGCCAGTTCTATAGCATCCTGTATCTGCAAGCCCTCCAAGGCGTCTATGCCCAGGGCGGCAAGTATCGGGGTCAAGAAGCTCATCCCCTCCACGATGCGCACCTCAAGATCGATTTTTTCAACCCTGGTCAAGATCAGCTTCACTGTGGTCTCCCCCACACAAGGGTGACCTGGCACAGCGTAGATGACACCTTGAGGACGTCGCCCCAACCTCAATATCTCGGCCGTAATCGCTTCGTAGACTTCCGAGAAGCTCTGCGCTCCCTCATAGAGGTGATCAAAGGAGTGCACGGTAAGATTGGGGGGTAATCCAGCTACCGTGGGATGATGCTCCGTGCGCAACCAGACTTCATCGGCGCTTTCCAATATGGCCCATGCTTCCCGCGTTAAGTGATGTAGTGCACCAGGTCCAAGACCGAGGATAGTGATCGCGTTCATGTAAACCTCCACAAAAACAGAGCTTGGTTGTGCTGCTGGCGTATACAAAAAGGGCAAGACAGAAAATGTCTTGCCCTATATGTCTATCTGTGGACTGGTTTAGCGCTTGGTGTACTGAGGCGCCTTGCGAGCTTTCTTTAGACCTGGCTTCTTGCGTTCTTTGATGCGAGAGTCACGAGTGAGATATCCACCCTTGCGCAGCGGTGGTCTATAGTCAGGATCCACCTCTAAAAGCGCCCGTGCGATGCCCAACTGAACCGCGCTTGCTTGCCCTCGAATTCCTCCACCCTTAACCAGAACACTGACATCAAAGCGGCCTGATGTATCAGTTGCCTCAAATGGCTTCAGGAGGTGCATCACATCCATCTCGCGGCAGAAATACTCTCTAAGCGGTCGCTCGTTGACCACGAAAGAGCCACCTTCACCACCAGTATGAAGTCGTACCCGAGCAGTCGCTGCCTTTCGCCTTCCCACTCCTTCGTAATACGTCATCTATATCTCCTCCTATCCTTCCAATTCCATCGATTCCGGCTGCTGAGCTATATGAGGGTGATCAGGGCCAGCATAAACCTTTAATTTCTTTAACATCTTCCGACCCAACCGGTTTCGGGGCAACATACCCCGCACCGCGCGTTCAATCACTCGGGCTGGGTTTTTCTGAAGCAAGTTGCCCAAGCTAATCGCTTTGAGATTGCCCGGGTAGCCAGAATGCCGATAATACATCTTCTGATCTAGTTTGCGGCCTGTCACTTTGATCTCCTCAGCGTTGACGATGATCACATAATCACCAACATCAACAGCAGGAGAGTAGATCGGCTTATGCTTTCCACGGAGAATTTGTGCTACTTCGCTCGCCAAACGACCCAAAGTGTGCCCCGCAGCATCCACCACATACCACTCTCGTTGGACATCCTGTTCCTTCGTAACGTAAGTCTTTTCCACAGCCTCACAACTCCCGTTTAATAAGTCATTGAAGTTATCAATAATTCACTTTAATCAGACACAAACCATGTGCAGGAGCAGTAGTGCCTGCCTGACTGCGCTCACAAGCCCTCAGAGCTGCCACGAACTCCTTCACACTTATTTTCTTCCACCCGACCTGGAGCAAGGTACCGACTATGCTGCGCACCATCCGATAGAGAAACGCATTGGCCTCAATATCGAACGTCAACCACAAACCTTGCTGTGAGCCTCGCTCCTGTCTCCACAACCCATAATCGTAAGGGCGCTCACTCCATGAGGCGCGGAACAAGTTTCGCACTGTTACGTTGCCTTGAGGCGGTTGCCCAAAAGTAGCGAAGTCATGTTCTCCTACCAGGTATTGGGCCGCTTGCCGCATCGCTGCCACATCCAAAGGCTTGTACACATGTAGGCTGTATCTATCAACCAAGGGGCAGCGCACTGGCGTGTTGTAAAATGTATATTGGTACCATCGGCTACGTGCGTCGTAGCGCGGGTGAAAATCCGGCTCAGCTATTTCCAATTCACGAACGGCTATATCGTCAGGCAGTACAGCATTCATAGCTCTTTGCAAGTCGCCTATCTCGTGACGCCAAGCCGTATTGAAAGCGATCACTTGTCCTTTTGCATGTACGCCGGCATCTGTACGTCCGGCTGCGACTATAGTGATAGTTTCTTGCGTTATCTGCGCCAGTGTAACTTCCAGAGCCTCCTGGATGGTAAAGGCATTAGCCTGACGCTGAAACCCGCTATAGTCCGTCCCATCGTAGGCTACCACTGCCTTCACTCGCATCTTGCTACAGAAAGCCTCCGTTCGTGAAAGTTCATAAACGACTGATGTTATTAAAGGAAGAGTCCTACTCTTCCTCGACTAACTCCAAAAGCACCATAGGTGCTGCATCACCTTTTCGAGGACCCAATTTATAGATGCGAGTGTAGCCGCCCGGTCGATCCATGTAACGTGGAGCAATGTCCACAAACAGCTTCTCCAAGATATCCACCCACCAACCTTCCTCATCCATCATCCATCTGTTCATACGACTTGACGCCAGTCGGCGTGCATGGACACCACGGCTCGGATCCTCAGTCTCTGCCTTCAAGCCCCGCTTGGCCAGTGTGATCAACTTCTCAGCATGCCGGCGGGTCACTTTAGCCTTTGCTTCAGTTGTTTCGATACGTTCGTGATAAAGCAAGGCCGTCACCAAGTTACGCCTTAAGGCCTTGCGATGTCCGCTCGATCGACCCAATTTTTTACCTGCGACGCGATGCCGCATTATGCACCTCCACTTTCTACTTCATCCAACAAACCCTCTTCGTCAAGACGCTCACGAACCTCAATCAATGACTTGGCGCCAAAGTTACGGACGGCCAACAAGGCATCGTCCCCGCCCTCCTCCAACATCTCCAGCACTTCTCCAACATTTTTGATACCTGCACGACGAAGAGCGTTGAACACTCGTGTACTCAAATCAAGCCGGTCTAGAGGCATATCATATGCTTCACTGGACAAACCCGGTTCTTCCTCTGGCTCGGTGGGTTCGGGCACTTCTTCCTCCAACGTGAGGCCCGCAATTAGCCGTAGATGTGTCAGCATAATACGGGCTGCGGTCTTTAATGCATTGAATGGCTCGATGCGACCATCACTCCAGATCTCCAGTGTTAATCGATCATAATCCGTCATCTGCCCCACTCGAGCGCGATCCACATCGAAAGAGACACGACGAATAGGACTAAATATTGCATCTACGGGTAACTCACCCACGAGCATCCGGTTTCGTCCTTCCTGGTCAGCAGGACGATAACCATGCCCACGATCAACGGTAAAATCGATATCAAAAGAAGCTTTCTCATCATCTACAGAGAATAAGTACAGATCAGGGTTCAGAATCTCTATTTCGGGGGGAGCCATAATATCTCCTGCCGTCACAGTACCTTCACCCTCTACATGCAAAGACATGTGCATGGTTTCTTCGTTTTCCATCTTCAAGCGCAACTGTTTGACCTGCAACATGAATTGCATGACGTCCTCTCGTACCTCCGGTATCACAGAGAACTCGTGAGGGACATCCGTAATGCGAATCGCTGTCACAGCCGCGCCCGGCAACGATGAGAGCAACACCCGTCGAAGCGTGTTGCCCACCGTAATCCCAAAGCCACTCTCCAGCGGGCCGATCACGAATCGGCCATACGTCTGGGATATCACATCTGTCTCAACTTTTGGCAACACTTGAACTGACAACCAGCGCCTCCTCTTTCCTAGCCTCCGGTCTACATGGAAAATGTATCACTGAGAGAAATAATCATCAAAGCAAAAAACATAGAGGTGTACCTTTCGTCCCTCCGGTAGCTTACAAGTTGGCAGGCTAACCTCTAACGCGAATAATACTCTACAATCAACTGCTCGTTTATTGCTGTGCTGATCTCCTCGCGCGCCGGCTCCTTCAACATTTGCCCGGCCATTCCTTCTACATCCAGGCTTAACCAACCCGGCACTGCCCCCTCTTCCAGCCTTTTAGCACGGTCTTTAAAGTAAGTGCGCTTAAGGCTGACCTCACGAACTGAGATCACATCTTGAGATCTAATGAGATATGAGGGAGTGGTGGTACGAGTGCCATTGACAACGAAATGCCCATGTGATACCAGTTGACGTGCTTGAGGTCGAGAATCGGCAAAGCCCAACCGATAAACGATATTATCCAATCTCCGCTCCAACAGGATCAGCAGGTTTTCGCCCGTAAGCCCTGGTCGACCCTCAGCTTTTTCAAAGAATCGCCGAAACTGACGTTCCAGCAAGCCATATATGCGTTTAGCCTTCTGTTTTTCACGCAACTGACGTGCATAGTCAGATTGACGACGGCGACGGAAGCGTGCCAGCCAACCATGGTCACCTGGCGGATATCCTCGCTTTCGCTCAAACGGGCATTTTGAGGAGAAGCATCGCTCCCCCTTCAAGAATAATTTTTCTCCTTCACGACGACACAGTTTACAAACCGGGCCTTTATATCTTGCCATACTTTCACTCCTCCGTTATTTACCCACAAGCAAGCTACGTCCGACGCCTCTTAGGTGGGCGACAGCCGTTATGCGGAATCGGGGTCACGTCGGTGATAGAGAGGACTTTAATCCCTGTTGACTGAATAGCACGGATCGCAGCCTCTCGACCGGGGCCGGGGCCCTTAACGTAAACATCCGCTTCTCGCATGCCCACATTTATCGCCTCGTCGGCAGCTTTACGGGCAGCTTGCTGAGCAGCGAAAGAGGTGCTCCTACGCGCCCCCCTGAAACCGACAGATCCACCACTGGCCCAGTTGAGAACGTTCCCTTGTTGATCCGTCATAGTCACAATAGTATTATTGAAAGTAGCATGGATGTGTGCTTCTCCGCGCGGGACGTTCCTCTTGACCCGTCGGCGTCTCGACCGTCGTTTTGCCATTCCTTCCTCCTACTTCTTCTTCATTCCGCGCTTCCGCCCACGGCCAGCCACAGTTTTACGTGGCCCCTTGGCAGTACGCGCGTTAGTGCGTGTTCGCTGACCACGAACAGGCAAGTTGCGTATATGCCTGATACCTCGGTAACATCTGATATCTTTCAGACGCCGTATGTTCATCTGGACTTCGCGTCGCAAGTCACCCTCGACTTTGTATCCACGATCAATGGTCGAACGCAAGCTAGCAACCTCTGACTCAGTCAAGTCTCGAACTCGTGTGTCCGGGTTAATGCCCGCTGCATCCAGAACATCGTTACTTAAACTACGCCCAATCCCATAGATATAGGTTAAGGCAACCTCCACTCTTTTATTCCGGGGCAGATCTACACCTGCTATACGTGCCATAACTCACCTCCCTTAAAAGTCCCAAAGACCAATCCCTCATAGCCCTGCAAAAAGCCGGGATCGGAGTTTTAACTATCCTTGGCGCTGCTTGTGTTTAGGATTGTCACAAATTACGTATACGGTGCCACGCCTTCGGACTATTTTGCACTTCGGACAACGTCGCTTAACTGAAGCTGAAACCTTCATCTTCCAAAACCTCCCTTTAGCCAACCAGTCAGTCAAAAAGAATTTACTCTGATACCCAAAACAGCAAACATCCAACTAATCCAGCTTTGTCAAAATTTCTGCATCACCATCATTGATATAAATGGTATGTTCAAAGTGAGCCGTCTTTTTTCCATTACAAGAAACAACGGTCCAATGATCATCTAGAACCTTCACGCAAGGATCTCCAACCAGCACCATTGGTTCCAACGCGACCGTCATCCCTCTTCGCAAACGAACACCTTGTCCTGGCTTACCATGATTAGGAACCTGAGGGTCTTCGTGCATTTCCCGACCGATACCATGACCGGTGTATTCACGCACCACGTTATATCCACGGCTTTCTACGTAGGACTGTATGGCCGCTGATATGTCGCCAGAACGATTACCTGCACGAGCAGCAGCAATGCCAGCGATCAGGGCGCCTTTCGTCACTGCTAACAGCTCTTTCACTTCCTGGCTGATCCGCCCGACGGGCAAAGTAACCGATGCATCTCCATGATAGCCATCCAAAATTGCTCCTACGTCAACACTGATGATATCACCTTCTTGAAGCACCCGAGAACCAGGGATACCATGTACCAGCTCGTCGTTGACTGAAGCACATATACTGCTTGGAAAGGGATGCGTACTCCCCGGAGGGTATCCTTTGAACGACGGGATAGCATTGTGCTTACGGATTATTGATTCGGCTACCTCGTTCAATTCCGCTGTGGTAATCCCAGGAGTAACACTTTCGCGCATCGCCTCCAGCACTTCGGCTACAATCCGACCAGAGCGACGCATCTTTTCGATTGCAGAAGATGATTTTAGCTTTATCAAAATAGCCTACCAATCAAAGTATAAACCGCCCTACTTGATGAATCCTTCATAGTGACGCATCAAGAGCTGCGCTTCCAACTGCCGCATAGTATCCAATACTACACCTACCACAATCAGCAATCCGGAAGAGGTAATGAGCAAAACCCCTGTTTGCATAAATAGATCTACAATGTAAGGCAATACCGCCACCCCACCGAGGAACAAAGCACCTACTAGCGTGATACGCCTATATATGGTATTGATGTATTCCGCCGTCCTCTTACCCGGCCTGATTCCCGGAATAAAGCCACCTTGACGCTTCAAAGCTCCCGGCAAGTCCTGTTGCTGAATCATCACATCGGTGTAGAAATAAGTGAACCCTACGACAGCCAAGAAGTAAAGCAATCCATACCACGGGCTTTGTCCACTGAAGAAGTTCATTACACCTCTTGAAAAATTAGCGACAGCAGCACTCTCGGCATTCGCGAAGAATTGCGCGATTACAGCCGGAAAAGTAAGTATGGATTGAGCGAAAATCAAAGGGATCATCCCCGCCGTATTAATACGCAAGGGAATGTGCGTGCTTCCCCCACCATAAACCTTAATGCCTCGCACGCGCTTGCCGTACTGGACGGGGATTCTCCGCTCCCCTTCCTGCACAATGACGATAACGAACATGGTGACGGCGGTTATCAGCAGGAAAATGCCTACCATCAAAACCCCCATCCCGATGTTGCCCTCGACCGTCGCCTGGGTCCAGATGCGCACCAGATTCTCTGGTACACGAGCCACAATGCCGCTGAAAATAATCATGGATAACCCATTGCCGATGCCCTGCTCGGTGATCAACTCACCCAGCCAGATGGCGAACATAGTACCGGCAGTCATTGCTACAAGCACCGAAATCGTAGTCAAGACACTCTCTGGGCTACCAAAGCCGAACTGAGGCAGAACAGGAGTTTGTCCAGCATTGACCAATCGAATTTGACCGAAAGCCTGCAATAATCCCAATGGGATGGTGATGTAATAGGTCCATTGGTTCATCTTTTGTTGACCAGCTTCACCTTCTTCGGCCAACCGTTCCAAGCTCGGAATGATCGGCTGTAGAAGCGACATAATGATGGAAGCAGTTACGTAGGGATACACGCCATTTGCCATGACCGAGAAACGTGCCACTGCGCCACCGGAGAGCATATCCAAAAGATTGAACAGCCTACTAGCGCCGCCAGTACCGGCCAACATTTGTTGTAGCGCAGCTTGATCGACTCCGGGCACCGGCACGTGTGCCGCCAAGCGATAGACGACAAGAATCAGTAATGTGTATAATAACTTGCGCCGCAGGTCGGGCAAGGTCATGGCATTGCGTAAAGCTTTAATCATAATCTTTATCCCCTATTCTGCATCAATTGCCTTACTCTCAGCGATGGAATGAAAACAAACTACAATCAGTCACTATCGCGTTCGGTAGCCTCCGCGCTGCCAAGGCAACTCTTCCACTACACCGCCCGCGGATTCGATTTTGGATTTAGCGCTTTCCGAGAAACGGTGTGCTTTAACAATGAGGGGCCATTCTACCTCCCCTCTACCCAAAACAGCCACCAGTTCCCTTGAACTGCTGATAACACCAGCTTCGGCCAGCGTTTCGGGTGTCACTTCATCTCCCTCTTGAAAGCCAGCCAGCAGGATCCGCTTTATGTTTACCGGTGTGAATTTAACGCGCCATGGATCTCTAAAGTCCGCGCCACGCTCCTTGGGGGTCCGTTGCCAGAGAGGTGTCTGTCCACCCTCGAAACCAGGCCTCACTCCGCCGCCACTACGGGCATTCTGGCCTTTTGTACCACGCCCGGCCGTTTTGCCGTAGCCAGACCCTCTACCACGCCCCACACGTTTCTTTTCTTTCTTTGCACCTTCAACAGGTTTCAATTCGTGTAACTTCACCTCTACCTCCCGCTACTCCCTGGGATCGCTATTGATCTCCTCTACACTCACAAGATGCCTCACACGGCCAATCATCCCTCGAATAGTCGGGGTATCCTTCCGCTCCACAACCTGATGCATCTTCCGCAATCCCAAAGCTCGCACTGTACGCTTTTGTCGACAGGAACAACCTATCTGGCTCTTGGTCAATGTGATACGCAACTTTGAATCTTTATTGCTCATTTTTCTTGACTCCAGAATGGCGTCACTCTTTCCTTAGGCAATCCGCGCTCTCGAGCCACTTCTTCCACACTCCGCAGTCGCTTGAGACCATCCATAGTAGCCTGTACCACACTGAGCGCATTGGGACTACCTAGAGACTTAGTAAGCACATCCTGCACACCGACGGCCTTCATCACAGCGCGCACGCTACCGGCCGCGATCACCCCTGTTCCTGGTGAAGCGGGCTTGAGCAACACTCGCGCGCCGCCACACTCGCCGATAATTTCGTGGGGGATGGTAGAACCCAGTAAATTCACGCTCACCATATTACGGCGGGCTCGGTCCATGCCTTTGTGGATCGCATCGGGAACGCCACGCGCTTTTCCAACGCCCACCCCCACCTGGCCATGGTTATCACCAACTACGGTGACTACCCGGAAGCCAAACCTGCGACCTCCCTTGACGACTTTCGCAACGCGCTTGATGTCCACAACGCGCTCATCCAGTTCCTTTCGTTTATCGAACTGCGCCATGCTGCCTCCACTCTACCTCAAAAATCAAGCCCGCCTTCACGGGCAGCTTCTGCCAAAGCCTTCACCCGGCCGTGATACTTGTACCCGCCGCGATCAAAGACTACTTTTTCAACACCTTGACTCAACGCACGCTTTGCCAAAATCTCACCAACTAACTGTGATTGCTCAGTCTTCGTTTTTCCTTCTAAATGCGGCTTCACATCCGGGTCAACGGTCGAAGCAGAAACAAGCGTGTGTCCCTCCATATCATCTATCACCTGAGCGTAAATGTGATGTAAACTACGGAAGATGTTCAAGCGTGGTCGCTCTCGTGTTCCAAACACGTGTTTTCGCACACGCCTGTGCCGTTTCAGACGAGCCGCCCGACGATTAACTCCTGACATATCTCACCTTAGACCCATAGACTAATAGGCGCCGATCTTACCGGCCTTGCCAGCCTTGCGCGGCACGTGCTCGCCAACGTAGCGGATGCCCTTACCCTTGTAAGGTTCCGGTGGTCGCCAAGCGCGAATCTCCGCCGTCACGCGCCCAACTAACTCCTTATCAGCACCGCTCACAGTGATCAACTTCGGCCGAGGATCGACTTCAAAATCGATACCTTCCGGCGGAGCGATGAGGACAGGATGAGAAAATCCTAACTGTAGCTCCAGACTGCCATCCTGTTTCTGATCTACACGGTAACCTACACCGCGAACTTCCAATTTTTTCTGGAAACCCTTGGTCACACCGATGACCATGTTATTCAACAAAGCTCTAGTAAGACCATGCAACTCCCTATGCCTCTGCTGGTCTGTTGGACGGTGTACATGGACATGTCCATCCTCCAGCACGATCTCCATATCCGAATGGAACTCGCGGGAAAGGTCCCCTTTCGGACCCGACACAGTCACTTTAGAACCATCAATATCCACCCTGACTCCCTCAGGAAGAGGGATGGGCATTTGGCCAATTCGTGACATCAACTATCTCCCTTAACAACAATAGACTCGAAGTAAGTCTACCACACGTAACACAATACTTCACCACCAATTCCCATGCCTCGGGCTTGTTTCCCCGTCAAAACGCCTTTAGAGGTGGTCAAGATAGCAACCCCCATACCACTCCGCACCCATGGTATCTCCGAGGCAGGAGTATAAACGCGACGCCCCGGCTTACTGACACGCTTCATCCCTCTGATAACCGGGTGGCGATCTTTTCTTTCACCCACATATTTGAGGTCGATAATCAATTGACTCTGTGGGCTCTCATCTATCAAATGGTAGTCCCCGATAAACCCTTCGTCTTTCAAAACTTTGGCAATAGACACCTTAATTTTGGACGAAGGCAAAGCTACACTAGGGTACCCCATTGTCAAGGCATTGCGAATACGCGACAACATATCAGCTATTGGGTCAGATACTACCATTGAATAAGACCTCGTTTTCGCTCTAGTTGGTTCACCAACTCGCTTTTCTCACACCAGGCAACTCGCCTTCCAGGGCAAGTTCCCGAAAGCAAATGCGACACAGCTCGAATCGCCGCATATAACCGCGCGGGCGACCACAACGTTTGCATCGATTTCGCACCTGCACTTCGTACTTACGATTTTTCTCTCTCTCAACCAGACATTTTCTTGTCATACTCGCTCCCTTCCAGTCCAGTTCATTGACTTCGACGACGGAATGGCATTCCTAACAACTCAAGCAACTCACGGCCCTCTTCATCTGTTTGAGCAGTAGTCACGAAGCTAATTTCCATACCCCGTATTTTATCTACGCTGTCATAGTCGATTTCGGGAAAAACGAGTTGCTCAGGTAATCCCAGAGTATAATTGCCACGCCCATCAAGCTTGTCACTTACACCACGGAAGTCCCTTAAACGCGGCAATGCCACATTGCATAGACGATCAAAAAAGGCCCACATACGCTCGCCGCGCAAGGTAACCTGAACCCCGACTGGGTCTCCCTCGCGCACCTTGAATGCCGAAATAGACCGTTTTGATCGAGTGACTATGGGGTGCTGCCCCGTGATCGTCTCGACATCTCGCACTACGTGATCCAAGGCTTTGGCCTCATCTCTCGCTTCACCCACGCCTACGTTGACCACGATCTTTTGCACACGAGGCACTTCCATAATATTTTCATATCCAAAACTTTCTATTAGTGCTGGACGGGTTTCCTCAAGATAACGCTTCTGCAAATGCTGCATCAATCCACCTCTCTGTCTACCACTGCTCCGCATTTCTTGCACACTCGCACCTTACGTCCATTCTCTTGACGCTTAAACCCAACACGGGTGCGTTCCTCACACTGCGGACAAACCAGCATCACGTTAGAAAGATGTATCGGCGCTTCAAGATCAATGATGCCAGGCTGAATTTCGCGACGTCCTGCTCGCATAGGACGCTGATGTTTCTTCACAAGGTTGATACCGGCCACGACTACGCGATCTTTCTTCGGAAAGACAGTTTGCACAGTCCCACGTCTTCCTCGATCTTCCCCGGTAATGATCTCTACCCTGTCTCCCTTTTTAATTCTATTAGCCACTTTCACGCTCCCTACCAGTGCCCCTACAATGCTTCCGGCGCCAGTGAGACAATCTTCATAAACCCCTTCTCACGCAACTCGCGAGCAACCGGCCCGAAGATACGTGTACCCATCGGGTTTAATCCTTTACCTTCCAAAATTACCGCTGCATTGTCATCGAAGCGAATGCTAGAGCCATCAGGACGGCGATACTCCTTCTTCGTACGCACGATCACGGCTCGCACGATTTCTCCCTTTCCTACCTGAGAACGCGCCGTAGCGTGCTTCACACTCGCCACCACTATGTCCCCTATCCCACCATAACGGCGGGCGGAGCCTCCCATCACGCGAATGACTTGAAGGTCACGCGCTCCAGTGTTATCAGCTACCCGCACCCCGCTCTCCTGCTGAATCATAACTACCTCCCCGGTATCTCAGCGCGTTTCAAGATTTTCTCCACGCGCCACCGTTTTTCACGACTCAACGGGCGAGAATCCGCAATGCGTACAACATCACCGATATTACAGGCATTCTCTTCGTCATGCGCTTTGTACTTCTTCCTCAAGCGCAATACCTTTTCATACAATGGGTGGCGCGCCAATCGCTCGACTTCCACCACAACGGTCTTTTCCATCTTGTCACTTACAACACGACCGACTAAATACTTATGTTGTCCTCTCACTATGCCGCCTCCCCCATAAATTCGGCGAGCAATTCGCGCTCGCGCAGGATCGTCTTCATTCGAGCGATATCACGCCTGACCATCCTCGGTCGGTTGTGGTCCTCCAGACGCCCTAGATCCAATTGACGACGCAACGTGAAAAGCTCTCGATAAGCATCCTGTAGCCGGTTCTGTATCTCTTCCGTCGTCCAGTTTCTGATCTCTCGTGCTTCCATAATCTACCCCGCTATTTCCTCACGTTTTACGAACTGACACTTAATGGGCAACTTATGGGAAGCCAAACGGAAAGCCTCACGTGCCATATCCTCAGACACACCGCTCAGTTCAAACATAATACGCCCCGGTTTCACGACAGCCACCCAATGGTCCACATCTCCCTTGCCCTTACCCATCCGTGTCT
>CAZANJ010000005.1:0-22129 GCA_964486415.1 uncultured Anaerolineales bacterium | reverse complement strand
GGAGATGTTATCCGCCAGGTTTCTGAGCTGCATTTCCGACTCTTGTAACATCTGGACGGTGCGTTGGGCGGCGGCGCTGAGGGCTCTGGAGAAGGTGCGCCAGAGAAAGATCGCGTCTTCGGCGGTGGATACGAACGGCATAAGCGTTTCCTCAAGGGCGGTCAGAACCTGTAGCAGGGTTTCGGGGTCGAAATCCTTTCCCAGTCGCACGCCGGCCTTGTTCCGAATGAAGTCGACGAAGCTAGTATCGTCTTTTTCCTCCAGGCAATCGGTGATCAATTCCAGGTCATATTGGGCTGCGTCTAGCCTGTCCGCATCGGTCAATTGAGCGTATCCCTTGATCTCTCGAAGGCGCTGCTCGTAGGTTACGGCTATTTCATCTAATTCTTGTTTGAGGGTGGGCGCAAGTGGGAGCATTTATGCCTCTCCTTCCTTTCCGTCGCCGCCGTTGACTTTTTCGAGGGGCTGTGATAAATCTTCCTGGCTACCCAGGCGGACGAAAGTCGGTCGTCCGATGGCGGTGCCTAATTCGCGCACCGCTGAGCGAATGATGGCCTCCGGGTCGGTGAAACCGCGCATTCGAGTCGTGATCTCTCGCAGAATCTGTTCGCGACGGACGCGGGCTTGAGTCTGTTCGAGCAATAGCCGGTTCTGAATTACCGTCGCTGCCTGGTCGACCAGGCTGGTGATTTGGCGGACCTCATCCTCATTCATCTCTAGCACTCTTGGGGCTTGGCCGGTGACCAAACCGATCCATTGTTCGCCTACCATCAGCGGCCAGAAGACTATACTCCGCGTACCTAATCTATTCAGGATCAGATCTCGGGTTTTCTCGTCTATGCGTTCATCCGTGGCCACGTTTTCTACGATGGTCAGTTCGTGACGATCTACGACTCGAGCCGCTGGGAACTGATCAAATTTGTAGCGGGTGCCGACGGGAGCGCGGGGCTCTCCCCCGCTGCGCTCCCACACGGCTTTGACCGTGAAAGCCTCTGGTTGCTCGTCAGGCGTAAATGACCGGTCGAAGAGGAGGAAATTGGCTCGTTCAAGTCTCTGCAGAGCTGTTGATTGAATCAGAGCTTGCAAGATGTCATCAGTTGTCTGCGCGCCGGTCACCTGGCTGCTGCCCTCGTAGAGTGCCTCGGTTTGGCCCAGAGCCTCCTGTGTCCGTTCGAACAGGCGTGCGTTTCCGATGGCGCTGGCCACCTGATCGGCCATCGTCTGCAAGATGGCGATGTCTTCGTCGGAAAAAGCGGCCTCTTCGATGCTCTGGATGGTCATAGCGCCGATGACCTGCCCTCGCGCGCTGAGAGGCAGCGCCATCTCCGAGTGGGTCTCGGGCAGCAGCGGATTGTCGAAACGTACTGCCTCATCGCCCACGTCGAGCGCGATGCGGGCCTGATCGTGGGCGGTGCACCAGCCGATCATAGATTCGCTGCCGACTCTTAGTCTGTGACCCGCCTCCAGCATTTTGCGCCCGGCCTCCTCCGTGCCGGCGCTCAGGACTGCCCACTCACGCTGCTCGTCCAGCAGGAAAATTCCGGCGTAATACAGGCCGAAACGCTCGCGGACCAGTTCGACGACGTGGGGCAGGAGTTCATCCAGGTCGAGAATGGAAGTGGCGGCGCTGGAGATGTCGTTGGCAGTTGTCAACTGCATGGCGTAGCGCTCCAGCTCGGCTATCTGCCGTCGAAGCTTTCGGTTCCCCTCAATAAGCTCTTGCGAGGTTAGGTCCAACGAGCGCTCAAGTAGAGCGCGGTCGGCATCGGCCTGGTGATATGTTTCGTTCACCGCATCTATGAAACTCTGCCATTCTTCCGGAATAGACTCGGCCGAGTCGGTGTGACGTTTCAGTTGCCGCTGAAGTAACCTGTGCATCAGCTACTCCTCTGATAGAGTGGTAATCGTCATCGTTTGATTGTGCAATTCACATCGAGTGGAGGGTATAAACGGGGCGATTTCTCCGTAGGAGTAAAATCCCGTCAAGACGGTGCGCTCGCCTAGGACGTCACGTACACCTTCCACCTCTTCTTCTATCCTTTGCTTCAGAACCAGTTTCCTGCCCACACAACTGATCAGGATGGCCAGGTCCGGTGATGATGAGCCAATCACCTTGTGGCTGTTTCTGGCGGCCTCGATTGCGCCATCGACCAGCCGCTCAAAATTGGCTTTCATGAAGCGAGCATAGGTTCCTTCGGGGATGTCTCCCGCGAAAGTCATGCTTTGCTCCTCTTCGTCAATGGACAAAACTGTGCGCACAAGTCCGGGTTCGCCTTCCGGGGTGCGGAGTTGCAGTGGGAAGAGCAGGGCGCTGGCGGGCAGATCGGCGGCGTAATCTCCCAGATACTTCTTGTACAGTTCTAACGCGGACTGCTTGTCCAATTCGTAGAGCACACTGCCCTCTGAACGGGTTATTAACCGATCAGGGCCAAACGGGTCCCAGCCGCCCATAGAGCCATACCCGACTTTCAGGCCGGTTCCATAGAAACCCAGCACTGCTACCTTGCCTTCTTCAGGCGCACTGTCGAAGAAAGTCAGGGTCTGCTCAAAACGTGCTCCGTCCCCGGCAAGTCCCCCCGTAATCTCGACCTCGTTAGGGAGATGTTTTGCCAACCCTCTTACGAGTTCGCTTCCGTTCACCTGGAGCCCATCGGAAAGGACTAAAACGTGCGCCAGTCCATCCTCCCTCTTGTCGAGGAGAGAGAGGGCCAGTTGCTCGCCCGCTTGAAAGCTACCTCCTGCTTCGCTCAGTTTGACTTCAGCGCCCTGTAGTTGTGTGTGTTCAAATTGAATAGCCGTGGTTACCAGAGAATCATCGAACACCCTGATGTCGTGGATTTCGCCAGCAGTTGAACAGCCCAGCAGGTGGGCATCGGGATAAGCCTCTCTGATTTCCTGGAATTGCTTTTGTTCTTTTAGAATTGACGTGGCGCCAAACATCAAAACCAGTTGAGCCGTGAGCGTAGCGGCGTCTCCTGAAGCAGGATCATCTGGTTCCCAACCGTGAGCCTCTGTCCACCTTTTTTGTTCAATTTTCATTTTTGGTTTCTCCTGGCATCTAATTGCATATACTGCTTTCCATTCTACTCGCGCCCTTGCTCCTCTACGCTCTCCTGTGAAGAAGGAGCGACGCCCAGTCGCACGAAGGCACGGGTTGTGCCCAATGCTTCGTATAACTCATCCACTGCTGTCTGCACGATACTCTCTACACTTGCAGCGCGGCGCATCTTGTCCGTGATCTCTCTGGTCAGATGCTCTCGGGCGGCGCGGCGTTGAGTGTCTTCCAATAGACGAGCGTTCTCCAATGCCAGCGCCAGGCGATCGGCGATGTCTTCGACTAGCGAGAGAGCTTCCGAGGAAATTGTGTCGTTGGACGAGCGGAGGTCAAATACGCCGATGGTCTCTTCCCTGAGCTTGATGGGAATAGCGGCCGCTTTTACGCCTTCTTGCTCCTCATTGTTCTGCGCATCGACCACGCGCCGACCTTCTAACCATGCCTGACGAACCTCTGGAGGCTGTTCAGTTATCGGGTCGATGGCCTTATGGCGGTAGCGATAGCCAGGCGGCCTCCCAGCCCGCTGTCCGACTGCGCGCCACGACTCTCGTGTATATCTTCCAGAGGCTGCCTCCATTTCGTGCACTGCTTGCTGCATATTGTGCAACAGACGGGCGTTTTCAATCGCCACCGCTAGTTGGTCGGTCATGATTTGCAGCACGGCGATATCGTCCTCCCTGAAAGCATTCACATCTTGTCTCTGAATGCCGATTACACCGATAGTCTCCTCTCCGACCCGCAAAGGCAAAATCGCCCTCGATTGTGCTTCTTTCAATATTGGATGTTCTAAGTAGGTTGGGTCCTCTCCGGTTTCCTGGACGATATAGGGAGTTCCTGTGATCGCGAATTGTCCTAAAGCGCTCTTTCTGTCAACCCTTACTTGAAATCCTTGTTCTAAGATTTGTTTGGCTCCATATCCAGCCGCGGCCCTCAGTACAGCGTACTCGCGGCGCTCGTCGATGAGGAAGAGCCCGACGTGATAGAGGTCAAAGCGGGCTTGCATCAGATTGACCGCTCTCTCCAGTATCTGTTCCAGGTCTTGCGCAGCGGCTGCGTCTCGGGCTACCTCGCTTGCCAAGCGGATCTGTTTATTTCTGTGCTCTAGATCAAACATGGTAGCCTGGAGCGCGTTGCGACTGGCGCGTAGCTCACGGTTGCTGACGGCTAGTTCTTGCTCGCCACGCCGGGCACGCTCCAGTGCCTCGGTCAGGTCATAAAGGGCGAAGCTCATCAACACCGCCATCAGGGTAGAGATGCCGAAAAAGATGATCAAGTCGCCGAAGCTTATCTGGGGCATCGGAAAGATGGGAATACCCTCATAAGTACGCTGGCCCCAGTATATACCTGCGACGGCAAGCAGGCTCAAAAGACCGAAGATGATTGTGCCACGTCTGCCTAGCAGTAGACTGGCTGTCGCAATGACCAAGAGGTAGCCGGTGGCAATGACATTGTGTATACCGCCGAAGAAGATCATGCTGATGCCGAGAGTAATTAGAAGGATAAGTAAGAGCAGCGAGCTTGCCAGTTGTGTGAGGCCGCTGCGCATTAGCCAGAGCAATCCCAGTGTTGCCAGTAACGTAGTCCCAATGAGGGCTATTGAGGTGATCCTGCTGGAAGCGGTCTCGTTGAAGATTATGATAGGAGGAGCAATGATCACCGACATAGCGATCAAAGCCCAGAGAATGCCATTGAGTAATCTCGTGATACGTGTTTTTTCTTCTTCACCTTCAAAGACCGGTGGGGCGAGTAGTTTTTTGATCCGCTTAAGCATCATTATTCCCTCACATCATCTAGCTGGCTGGATTGTTTTGAGTGCGATCTGCATCTTCCTTGGGATTTTCCACGTAAACTGAGACCTCGTCCATCTCCAGCAGTTGCCCTAGCTCTTGCACGGCGGTCTGCAAAACAGTGTCTATATCGAGAGAACGGGTGAAGCGAGCGGTGACCCTGCCAAGTGTCTGCTCGCGTACAGCTCGGCGTTGAGACTCCTCCAGCAGACGGACATTCTCGAGCGCCAGCGCCAAGCGGCTGGCTATATCCTCAATCATCTCGACGTCTTCCGAAGTTGGCTCACTTTCGAGGCGTAGATTGAGCACTCCCATAGTCTGGTCCCGGAGCTTGATTGGCACAGCCAACCCGGCGCGTGAATCCTGGTCGTCCCCCTCGCTGGGCTCAGCGGTGATTACAGGACGTCCCTCCTGCAGCGCCTGGATGGCTTCCGCAGGCTGATCGACAACGGTTTCAAGGCCCGAATGTCGGTAGCGATATCCAGGTGCTCGGGTAGTGTCTTGGGCGATAATTTGCCAGGCCTCCTCGACGTAATGTCCCTGAGCTATCTCCAGTTCGCGAACTGTTCGCTCCAGTTCGCTCACGAGATGGGCGTTCTCGATGGCCAGTGCCACTTGGTCGGCCATGGCCTGTAGGACAGCCACGTCCTCGTCGGTGAACGCTTCTGCTTCGGTGGATTGTACGTCGAGTACGCCGATGATCTCCCCGCTGACTTTCAATGGCAGCGCCATCTCGGAGCGTGTCTCCGGCATATCGGGATTGTCGAAATAGACGGCGTCCTCACCGACGTCGAGGGCGATGCGTGGCTCTCCACTGCCAGCGACATAGCCGACGATGCCCACCTGACCAACCTCTAGCTTGTGACCTCGCTCCAGCATCCGCCGGCCACCCTCAGATGATGCCGCCTTCAGGACAGCGTACTTCTTGACATCATCCAGCAAGAACACGCCAGCGTGATAGAAACCGAATTGCTCGGGGATGAGATAAACTGTCTCATCAAGCAACTGATCGATGTCATGGATGGCAACAGTTTCACGCACCACCTCGGCAGCGGCCTCCAATTGGGTGGCATGTTTTTGTAGCTCTCGCGTGCGATCAGCTACCTTCTGTTCCAGCCCGGCGTAGAGCTCCTGTAGATGACTGGCCATCTCATTGAATGCGTTACCCAGAGTCTCCAGCTCATCTCGTGTGTGCAGCGTGATGCGGTGTTCCAAATCACCGCGGCTCAGGCGTACCGCGCCCTCCTGGAGCTCGGCCAGCGGTTGGCGGACAATACGCTGAGGCAACCAGGACGTCAGGCCGCCGATAGCCAATACTGTCACTATCATCAATCCCAGCCAGCTCACCACCATGCGTTGAGTGGTGACATAGGCTTCATTTGTTGGCAACTCGACGATGGTGAACCAATAGGTATCTTCAATGGGGGCGAAAGCACCCACTACGCTATCGCCATTTAATCCTTCATACTGGGATGCTGCGGTCTCCTCCAGGCCAAATCTGACCCTTTGGACGGCCGACACGTCGCTGAGCTTCTCATCGCGCAGTTCTAGGTATCGCTTCAGATCCGAGTGGGCCAGCATACGCCCTGTCCTGTTGATCACATAGACGTAACCGGTCTCGCCGACCTCGACCTCGGCCACAGATTTCCACATCTGTCCGATGTTGGCTTTGGCCAATAGCACGCCGATTGAGTTCTTGCTGTTGGGATCGGGAACTGGCACCGCCATCTCTATGACAGGTAGCCCGCTGTAAGGAGAGATTGTCAACTCCTCGGCCAAGAACTTCTCACCGGCCACAGCCCGTTGAAAAGCTGGAATATTGGCCTGGCTACCCAATTCCCCAGGGAGATAAGTGTAGAAGCGTGAGATCTTGGCTATCTCCAATCCGGCTCGATCCAGAAAGGTGATTTCTTCGTAGGTGTCTTGTCGCTCAAGCCAAAACCTTTCTAGTGTCTGTTTTTTTTCCTCTCGGTTCAGTTTTGACCAATCCTGCACTTGGGCGAGGGTGGCCAGATCCTCCTTGGTAACATCTAGATAGGAAGAGATGGAGAGGGCGATCTCCTCGGCTGTCTTTCGCTGGACACGGAAGATCTGCTGTCTTAGAGCTTGCCTTCCGATGAGAATCAAGACTAATCCCATAATCAGCAGGACGATTACCACAGAGCCCACAATGGGCAGCCGCAGCTTGTTGATCAAGCTCCTTTGATGTCGCTTCATGCTTTCCCTATCCATAATTCACTTTCCAATATTTAATAAGCTTTTTTGTAACTACCCAGACAGTCTCAATTTGGACACAGAGAAGCACTGAGGAGACACAGAGGCTCACAGAGAACGGCTTCGCCACAAAGATATTTAAATTTTTCCTCTGTGTCTCTCTGTGAATGCCTCCGTGCAACTCTGTGTAACCAGGGTCTGAGTAGTCACAGCTTTTTTGATCAAATTACTGACAAGCTCTCAAGATACGCTGGATTAAAAAATCTCATTTTGGCATCGGCCAAACTAATTCCTTGCTTGCCATATTCCAAGGCCAGACGGTATGGTAGGTGCCATCCCAAAACTGCACGATTATCCCTCTCGCTAGAGTATTTTGTCCGTTGTCCGTGTCGAAGCGAACGCCCTCCCAGGGCATAATCAACTTTTCGCCGGGTATGTCGGTCTTCAGCAGAGCTTGACGAATCGCCTCTGGATCAGTGGACCCAGCGCGATTGATCGCGTCGGCTAGAACCAACATGCCGGTGAAGGCACGGGCACTGTTGCCATCCATATGGTTTTCTTGCTTATCGAAGTACAAATCATCTACTTGTTGGACAAGAGGCTTCTGCTCTCCCAGGTCCAGTGCCCAAGCCTCCCGGCTGAGGATGTAATCAGCTTTATCTCCGATCGTTTCAATAAAACCAGGGCTGATGAATCCGGCATCCATCGCCAACAAAGCGGTGGGATGGAAGTCCATTTCCTCGTAGGTCTCCATATAGAGTATAGCATCACTGACATAGGAAGCCTGCATCACGATAGGGTTGTCCGCCTCCAGCAGAGCTCTCACTTCATCCTCAACAGAATCGGCGTCAGAGGCATAGGGCACATCGGCGACCACGTTGAAGCCGAACTCTTTGGCATACGCTTTCTCTGTCTGGCCCACTCCTGTGCCCCAGAGGGTGTTTTCGTAGACGATGGCGAGGTCTTTTGTGTTAAGCTTTTTCTGCTGATCTAAATCCTCTAGAAAGTCAAAGAAGTTCTGGACGAAAGTCTCATCGTGGGCCGTGGTGCGGAAGAACCACTTGTAGCCCCGCTCGGTCAGGATGGGGGATGTGGAATCGGGATTCAAGAAGGGCACACCGGCAGCCTCGGCTATCTGACTGGCCCTGGCAGTGACGCTGCTGTTATAACATCCCAGTAAAGCCACTACTTTTTCCTCCTCGATCAAGCGTTGGGCTTCCGCTGCCCCTTGCTCCGGATCTCCCTTGTGGTCGCCGAAGATGATCTCGACCTGAACCCCGTCCATCTCCGGTAGGCCGGCAGATTCCGCAAGCGGCAGATTTAGGTCTTCATACTCTCGGTTGACAATCTCTTGGGCCAGTTCGACGCTTTGCTTGAGAGACTGGCCTGTGGAAGCTAAAGATCCAGTGAGGGGGTAGATAGCCCCGATGCGCACTGTCTCAGGCTGAGATGGTTGGATCATGCCGCAGCCTGCCAGACCCCAAGATGCTGTAATTATCACCAAAGTGAGCACAAGCAGCCCAATGGGATTTTTCTCAAGCACAATTATACCTCCTTATTTGCTCGCCTATCGCTCTCAGCCGTCTCGGGCTCCGCCTTAGAGACGCCCACGTGAACGGAGGCCTCGGTGACTTTGGGTAGCCTTCCCAATTCTTGAGCGGCGGCCTGCAATACGGTGTCAAAGTCCAATGATTGGGCGAAACTAGCCGTCACCTCGCTCAACATCCGCTCGCGGGCCGCGCGGCGCTGTGTGTCCTCATACAAACGCGCACTCTCCAGCGCCTGGCCCAGCTCTTCTATCAATGTTTCCAACATTCTTATCTCGTCGTCCGACCAGCTTCCCTCTGTTCCATCTTTGTGGAAGCTCATCACGCCTACCACTTGGTCACGTACTCGGAGAGGCATGGCCAGGGTGAGTTCTTCTCTCCCATTTCCATCGCCGCTGACTGTACCTTGTACGATCTTCCCCGTACGCTCGGCCTCTCGCATCTCGGGGCTCCACTCGCTTCGTGCGGGCACGATTGAGTGGTGCCCGTAATCGTAGCCCCAATCGGTGCGTGTGCGTAGCAGTTCGTCCCAGGCCCGGCGGCTCAATTCGCCATAGGCGCGATGCTCCGCCTCCAGCGCTTCCTGCGTCTCGGCGAATAAGCGTGCGTTGTCCAGCGCCACCGCTACCTGATCGGCCATCGTCTGCAAGACGGCCAAAGTGGCCTCGTCAAAGGCGCCGGGGCGGTCGCTCTGCACCGTTAGCGCCCCTATGACCTGTCCACGGGAGCGCAAGGGCAAGGCGGCCTCGGCGCGAGTCTCCGGCAACTCCGGCGTCGCCAGCCGCACTGCATCTTCCTGGGCCACCTGCGCGATGCGCGCTTGTCCATGCGCGGTGCTCCAGCCAATCATGGATTCCCCACCGACTTCGAGCTGGTGACCACGGTCTAACATCGCTTGTCCCGCTTCGCCGGTGCCGGCTTGTAGCACAGCCCAGTCTCCCTCAATCAAAAATAGCCCCACGTAGTAGAGACCGATGCGCTCGCGGATCAATTCGACCACTTCTCGCATTAACTGTTCACGTTCCAGAATGGAGGAGGCCGCTTGACTGATCTCCGCTGAGGCCTCCAGATAGGCCGAACGTTGCTCCAGTTCGTGGGTGCGGTCGGCCACGCGCTGCTCCAGCCCGCCGATTAAATCGCGTAACTGCTGTGTCATACTGTTGAAAGAGCGGGCCAGTGTGCCTACCTCACCCTTATGCTCCACCTGCGCGATGCGTTCCCGGTCACCAGCCGCGATCCTTTGGGCGGTTTTGGCCAGTTTGGTCAGTGGTTCGACGATGTTGTGGGTGAGAATTAGCGAAGCGATGATTACTACCAGGACTGCTCCGATCCCTATGCCGGCGTCGACCAGTAATATCCGCGTGATGCCGCGATATGCCTCGTCCGTGCTTTGCTCTGCCATCAGCACCACTTGGAGCTCCGGCAGCCAGCGGTAGACGCCGACTACGGGAATGTCACGATAATTCTGATACTGACCAGATCCATTAGTTTTATTATTTATCGCGGTATTTGCTCCCTCGGTGTGGGCATAGATTCTTTCCTGGGCCTCGAAGCGCGAATCGGTCAGGAGGGCGTTGTTGTTCCCGACCAGGTAAGTTTCCCCTGTTTCTCCTAACCCTGCTCGCTCAAGCATGATCTTGTTCAAAGCATTGATACTAGTCCGACCGACGAGGATGGCTATTGTGTCTCCATTTTCGTCCTTCAAAGGTCGTGCGCTCAGCACCGATGTCTCTTTCAGCGATGGGGAGTAGGAGGGCGGTTGTACGTAGGGGCCTTCCATCGCTGGCTGGAAATAGGACTCGCGGACGTGAACCTTGCCCTCCTGTGTGGGATCAGTGGATAAAATAACCCGCCCCTGGAGGTTCATTATGAACATCTCATCGAAGAGGCCCGTCTGCTCGACTGCCCACATAAGGCGTCCTTGTAAGCTAGAGTATGCTTTTTCATAGCTTGAGGGTTCGATCTCTTCTTTGTACAGGATGTTTTTCAGATGTTGCGATAATTGTTCTCCTGATGCCACGAGATTGAGGTTCATCTGTAGGTCATTTAACCAGCCCTGAATCTCGGCCTCTTTGAGTGTCGCCACCGATTCTAGCTGATTTTCCACCTGACGCCGCACCTGGTTTCGGGCCACCCAGAAAGCGCTGCCGCCGATGACGGCTGCCAGGAGCAGCACCATAGGCACAAAGGTTACCAACAGTTGACCGCGAATTGTGCGGAGGCGACCGCGGGTGGCGGTGTATTGCCAGACGATAGCGCCGGCGGCTATTCCTATCACGGCGATGTATATAAAGAGTTGTTCGCTTGAACTCACAGGGTTGAGGCGAGGCAGTGGATTGAAAATGTTGATCAGCGCTACCCATCCCAGGTACAGGCCAAGTGTCATCAACCAGACAATCCACTTGCGCGGTAGTACCAGTGCGCCCACGAGCAATATGAGCAGAGCGATGCTTATGACGAATACCGGTTCGCTGAGCCAGATCAGTTCACTCAAGCCCATTCCGATCAGCAATGCGGCGAGTATCCAGTACCCGGCTGTATCAAACTTCTCGCGGCGGACCGCACTCCGAGCGACGAAGAGTGAAGCGATTGTGACTATGGTGATCGCCCCGTCGATCAGGATTTGCCAATCTTGTCTTCTGTAGTAAACTCCTATATCGGCGATGAGGGTGAGGATCGATAATACCAGGCCAATCAGGATAACCCGCCTCAAAAATTTCGCGCGCTGCTCAAGTTGTTCAGGCATAATTGCCTCCGGCGTAAAACGTAATGCTTAATGCGTGATCGTCACTTGCAGTCCGCAACCTTGCCTACTTTCTTTCTACAAACTCCAGCGTGTACCCCGGTCGTTCGGTGCTGTAGGCGTCTCCCATCCCTATGCGCCAGCGTTCGGCGTCGATCCAGCCGATGGGGACATCCGGTGTGTCGACCAAGGGTATTACGGTTTGGAATGCTTCCCGGTGGAACTCCGGGCTCTCGTCGGGTTGCCATTTGGCGAGGATTTTGGTTGTCTCTTCGGGGTGCTCGACGGCATACTGCCAGCCCCGTAGGCTAGCACGCACGAATCGGTCCACCAGATCGGGATTCTGCTCCAGCAAGTCATTGTGGACGATGAGCAGTCCCTCGTATACTCCCACCCCGTAGTCGGCGGGGAAGATCAAGTTTACATCGTATCCGGCCAGTTCAGCCTCGACGGGCTCGTCATGGGCATACCCGGTCCAGACGTCCACTTCGCCCTCGTACAGCATATTTATGGCGTCATAATCCGTCTCCACTTCGATGATCTCTTCTGGATCGACACCGGCGTTGGTTAATGTATCATGAATCATGCGGCGCCAGTACTTGGCCTTTATCGCCACTTTTTGCCCGATCATATCCTCTGGCTTTTGTATGCCCGAATCGGTTAATGCAAACAGCACGGCGGGCGGGATTTGGAATCCGATCATCACTGTCGTCGCTGGCTCATCTTCCTCCAGCATACTCCGCTGGCCGTTGAAAGTCGTGACCGCGAAGTCGGCCTCCTTTTTCAGGACGCGCTGGTTAGCCCCGATGCCCAGCCCGCCCTCGAGGATATCGACCTCAATATTTTCATCCGCGTAAAAGCCCTGCTCCTCGGCCACGTAATAACCAGCGAACTCAGCTTCGTGGTACCAGTTGACTTGCAGCGTCACTTGATCTGGCTCTGATGTGGGCATCGAAGTGCAAGCCGTCAAAATCAACATGATGAATATGAATATTGAATTGCGAATAGTGAATAGCGAATTGCGAAACATTAGCTGCCTCCTGGGAATATACTGAATGCCATCCGCTTACCTGTAATCTGCAACCTGCAACCTGCAACCTGCAACCTGCAAACCCTTATCTGCCGTCCCCCTCTCTCATCCGCAGCTTAATTCTGCTGATGTCCAGAGTTTCTCCGATCTCGTGGATGGCTGTCTTTAGTATGGTGTCCACGTCCAGCGTCTCGCGCATGCGGGCTATAATCTCGCCCGTCAGTCGCTCACGGGCGGCGCGGCGTTGAGTTTCTTCCAGAAGCCTCGCGTTCTCCAGCGCAAGCGCTACCTGTGCGCTCACCTCCTCCATCATCGCCACCTCTTCCGGTGTCCATGGTTCCTCATTTTTATCCTGACGTAGGGCAATGGAGCCGATGCTCTGCCCGCGCAGACGAATGGGGGCGACCATTTGCCGCTTGTCATCTCCGGTCGATATCATTGGTCGGACAGTCGATTTCCTAGAAACCTCGGCGGAGGGCGATGTCTCCTCTATTCTTAATCCGGTGTAGCGATAGGCGGGCAATTGGGCCCCAGTCTGTTCCCGCCACGTTTCGCGCACCCGTTGCCCGTATAGCGCCTCTAGCTCTTGCACCGCTCGTTGGCTCTCCTCCAGCAAGCGGGTGTTTTCGATGGCCAGCGCGATCTGATCGGCCAGTGACTTGATGATGGCGATGTCCTGGTCGCTGAAGGCGGCCTCTTCCATGGATTGTACGTCCAGTACCCCGATGACCTCTCGCCGTACCTCCAGCGGCACTGCCATCTCCGAGCGCGTTTGGGGCATGTCGGGATTGTCGAAGTAGACCGCGTCCTCTCCCACATCCAGCGCGATGCGCGGGGTGTTGGAGCCGGCCACATAGCCCACGATACCCTTCTGGCCCACTTTTAATTTATGACCGCGAGCCAACATGCGACGTCCTCCCTCCGAGGAGGCCGCTTGTAATACGGCATATTCTTTCGCTTCGTCCAGCAAGAAGATGCCGGTGTGATAGAAGCCAAATAGTACAGAGATGAGGTGCGAGGTTTCGTCCAATAGCTGATCCAGATCTCGAATCGAGGCCGCCTCCCGCGCTACCTGGGCGGCCCCTTCCAGCTCGAAGAGGTTCTCCTCCAGTTCGCGCGTGCGCTCGGCGACCCGTTTCTCCAGACTCCCGATCAGATCGGACAGACGGCCCGCCATAGTGTTGAACTCGTTGGCCAATTCTTCGATCTCATCGCCGGTGTGGATGTCCAGCCTGTGTTCCAGATCGCCGCCGGTGATACGCGCCACACCCTGGCGCAACTTGGCGATGGAGTTACTCATTCCCTGGAAGACGGCTTGCCGCCAGCCAATAGCGACCGCCGAACTCAACACAATTCCAGCTAACATCAGCAGTCTTACCCGCCGCATAGTCGCTTGAGTGCTCGCGATTGTCTTTTTCACCCTCTGATCGTTGCGAAAAACTAACTGTCGGAGCAGACCTCCCAGGTCTTCGTTGATCGGCACAACGGTTTGCATCAGTGTCGTGTGCGCTTCATCCCAGCGTTCCTGGCGCACCAGCAAGTTGACCTCTTCCACCCCTTGGCGCAGATCGCTGTAGAGCGTGTCTATCTCTTCTGGAAAGTAGGAAGCCTGATTCTCCTCCGCTTGTGCCTTTAAGCTTCCCATGTAAAACTGGATAAGCCCCATCGATACCGGTACTTTTGTGCTCGCCAGGGCACTATCCTCCGTCAAGATCATATGGTGCGAAGAAGCGATCAATTCCTGCCCGGCGGTCAGCAATTCCAGGGATTGGGCGCGTTGCTGCTCCAGGGTGAACAAATCATCGACGGTGCGAGCGATGGTGTGCATCTGCCATATGCTGATGCCTCCTATCAGTACGATCAACAGGATCATCAAGGCCGAGGCGATGGTCAGCTTTTGCCCGATATTCCATTTGAAGAGCCTCTTCGACTGCCTGTCTTCTGCTCCTCTTATCATTATTTACTGCTCCCTCTTGCTATCTGGCTCGTTTCATCCGGCGGCGTGAAAATTTCCTCTGCTATAAATTTGCCGTAACTGCTCAGACCCTGCTCAGAGGGGGTTTGCAACCCCCGATTTTTGAACGAGCATAATCCTTTTCTTCGATCAAGTTGCTCAAAAACTCTCAAAAGACGCTGGGTTACAAACCCAGCTTGAGCGGGCTGAGTAGATACAATTTGCCCCAGATTATTTGGAAGATTTCTCAGCGCCATCTCCTAATTGTATCACTCCCTCAGATGCGCGTAGGGATCGGCCTAGATCGCCGAGCGCTGTGCGCAAAATTGTATCGATCTCAGTGGAAGCGCGCACGCGGGTCGTGATCTCAGCCGTCAATCGCTCGCGCTCCGCGCGGCGTCTCGTTTCCTCCAGCAGTCGCATGCCCTCCAAGGCGATAGCTGCCTGGTCAGAGAGCGTGCGATAAAGGCGTATCTCCCGCTCGCTGAACTCGTAGGGCTCATTTAGCGACTCGACAAGCATCCAGCCCAGATTGCGCTTTCCGATTAGCAAGGGGATGATGGCCACTGCCTGGATATCCAGCACGTTTGTGAAGACATGCCGGGAGACATCGTCCAGCGCTGGTGAGGTTGTCACATCCGATATGATGCTGGGCTCGGTGAGCATTTTGGCGATGAGCGGAATCTGCGAGATGCTCCAGCGGTTTCCGAGCACTTCTGGATCTTGCACGCCGGGTTCCCAGGCCGCTTCGATCTCCACGATGGGGTCCTCCGGTGGGCTGTTTGGGTCCAGGATGGCCAGAGCGCAACGATCTATTTGTGGCTTGACCACATGGTTGGTGATAGCACGCAGTACCTCTCCGGGATCGGTCGCTGCTGCGATGTCCTGACCGGCGCGGTAGAGAGCCTCCGTCTCTCCCAGTGCCCGCTGCGTCTCCTGGAAAAGTCGGGCGCTCTCCAACGCCTGGCTAGCCTGATCGACCACTGCTTGAGCCAAGGCTACGTCGTTGCTGGTCAGCGACCGATCCTCCAAGGCCAGGTTCAAGCGCCCGATGGGCTCACCGCGCACCCGAAGTGGCACTGTCAAATGTCCCTCTTCTACAATCTGCGATCTCGCATCTGCAACCTGGGAATCTATAACCTTTAAGTCCGCAATCTTCTCCGCATCTATGCCGTCGTAGACGTATCCCCAGCCCTCTCCTTCTCCCAGGAGCTGTTCCCAGCTAGCTAGTCTTTCGCGGCCCAGAAGTTTGCTGATCTCTGCGATGCGTTCCTCCGTTTCCTCCAGCAAGCGGGCATTATGGATGGCTAGCGCCACCTGATCGGCCAGCGTCTGGAGGATCGAGACATCCTCGTTGCTGAAGGCCCGGGGCTCTTTGGATTGGACATCTAGCACGCCGATGACTCGGTCGCGAACCTTGAGGGGCAGCCCCATCTCCGACTGAGTGGCAGGCAAATAAGGGTTGCTTAAGAAGGCTGCATCTTGGCCGACGTCCAGCGCGATGCGGGGCTTTCCCATCTCCGCTGTGTGTCCTACAATGCCCTTCTCGCCCACTTCCAATCGATGTCCACGCTCCAGCATACGCCTCCCGCCTTCCGATGAGGCCGCTTCCAGTATGGCATATTTTCCTGTTTGATCCAGCAAGAATATGGCCGCATGATAGAAGCCGAAGCGCTCGGAGATCAGTTTCACTGTTTCAGAGATCAGTTTGCCAACGTCCTGGATGGCCACCGCGTCGCGGGCAACCTCCGCCGCTGTCTCCAGTTCGCGGGCGCGTCTTTCCAGGTCCCAAGTGCGCTTGGTCACGCGCTGCTCCAACTTTTCGCGGTGGGCTTTCAGTTCGGCGCTGACCTCTTCCTGGCGGTGTAGGGCTTTGTTCATCTCATGACTGTAGAATTCATTGAAAATCACCAGCACGATCAGTCCAAATCCCAAACCCGCTGCGTCCGCGCCGATTGTAGCTTCCGGGGGTATGGCGCTCGGTATCCGCCCCGCTGCTTGGCCCCAGCCGATCAGCATGTATGTCACAGTGATGAGCAAGGTGAGGAGAGCGGCTGGCACAGCGCCCAGCAAGATGCTGGCTGCCACCGCCGTCATCGCGTAGCCGATGAGAGTGACATGGCCGATGCCCATCTGGTAGCTAGACCCAGACATGATTAGGAAAAGCGTCATGACTGGAATGGAGGAAGCCAGGTTCAGCTTTCCACGCCGTCCCAGCCAGTAGGCCAGCAGGTAGAATATCTGCACCCCTACACCCGCTAGCGCTCCGATGCCGGCATTGGGAGGGCCTCCCAGCGCCCAGATAGCGGCGGAGACGAGGCCGAAGAGGAATCCTGGAATGGCCAATGCTACCAGGATAATGTTCAGCATGTATTGGCGCCTAGCCAGTTCGGGCTCTTCGATTGTGGGTTCAAGCCAGGCATTGATATTTTGCTTCATCCTTCACTCTCCTACAATTTCCAACTTCCCCTCAAAAAGGGCAGACGGTTGTTCCCCTATTTCTCCTGGGGGAAATTTGCCAGGAGCGCGGCGTAGGCTTGGGCTGTGGTGTACTGTGGTCGCCACCCTAGACTCTTCAGCTTATCGTTGCTAGCCACCAGGGAGTAGCGGTTCAGGTCGGCCCACTCCGGGGCAAAGGCCGACTGCCCCATTTGCCACATCAGCCACATCAGCCCGCGCACCAGAAAATAGGGCAGTTCAATGATCCGCCCGTCTGGCTCAGAGTGTGCCATCTGCCGCAGCGTGCTCGGCTCGTCACTGGTCGCGTTGTAGATCCCCGGTGCATCACGCTCTATCACGAGGTGCAGCGCGCGAGCCATGTCATCTTCGTGGAGCAGTTGGTATGGTGGATCGGCGCCCTGCACCAGGATCGCGGGAGAACTGACTAGCCCGGCCATTTGGTCCGGATCGGCCTTACTGCCCACCACGGTGCAGGGGCGCAGCCGAGTGATCAACATCTCAGGGTGTTCGATACTGAATGCATCCAGATAACCTTCGACCGCTGCTTTATTCCGGCTGTAGTAAAGATCGGTGTTGGGGCGCAATGGCGATTGCTCGGTCAAGGGGATGGGATTGTCGGCGTGAAGGCCATAAGCCACCACGCTGCTGGTGAAGATAAATTTTCGCACGCCTTGCCGAGCTGCCGCTTCGCATATCGCGCGTGTGCCGCCGACGTTGATAGCCTCGATCTCTTTCTCGCTATCGCCCGGCGAGCGCATCAAGATGAAGGCCAGATGGACCAGTGTGTCGATCCCGATCAATGCTTCCTCAACCTTGGGGTCTCGGATGTCGAGTTGATGGAAGCGCAATTTGCTCCCGCTTTCCGCAGCCGAGCTGTCCAGCGGTCGCTTATCGATGCCCATCACCCGTTCGATGTTGGCATCCTGCTCAAGATAGGGCAGGAGTGCTCGCCCGAAGAATCCTGATATGCCAGTGACCGCGATGGTTTTTCCATTCATAATAGTAAGTCCCGCCCCTGTTCATAGTGATGTGTTTCAAATGATTTGAGCATTATTTGTAGCGCGTGCTTCTTCAGAGTTTTGTCAGTCAGTCAGAGTTTCTTTCTCATTGAGCGCCATCTGAGCTTGTCATCTCGATGCTGGTCAATTTCGCGCCCAGTGCGCGTCCCAGCTCTCGCACCGTGGTTTTGAGAATGGTGTCGGGGTCCAGCGAGGCGCGCATACGTCCGGTGATCTCACTGACCATCCGTTCGCGGGCGGCGCGACGCTGTGTATCCTCGTAGAGCCTCGCGCTCTCCAGTGCCAGGTTCATCTGCTCGATCAGATTCTCGGCCAGGTCGACCTCTCCCTTCGACCATTCGTCGGCTCCATCTGACTTCTTGAGCCTGACTGTGCCAACGACTTGTTCGCGTACTTTGATGGGAATGAGCAATCTTTTGCCGTCTATTTGCACGTTTTGCACGATTGGGTCCTCGGCTGCGGGCTCGGCCCGCTGCGCTTCATCCAGGGCGGTGGCTGGCACCCCTTCTAGGGTTTGGACATCCCTTGAAGACTGTGCCGTGATGGGATAGGTGCCGTGCTCATCGCTGAGGTATCCCAGATTGGCCCGTGATTGCGCCATCTCTGCCCAGGCCTGGCGACTGAGCTCACCGTAGGCTTTCCGCTCCGCCTCCAGGCTTTCTTGTGCTTGCTGGAATAGCTGCGCGTTGCTGATGGCCATAGCGACCTGATCGGCCAGAACCTGCAACACGGCGGCATCCTCATCCGTGAATGCGCTAGGCTCCCTACTTTGTACGTCCAGGGCGCCGATGATCTCGCCGCGCGCCTGTAAGGGCAATGTTATCGCCGAGCGCGTCTCCGGCAGGTCAGGGTTATCGAAGAAGACCGCGTCCGCGCCCACGTCCAGGGCGATGCGCGGCTTACCCTCGGCGGTCACATATCCCACAGTCCCTGTCTCGCCCACCTTTAGGCGATGCCCCTGGTTCAGCATATGGTGCCCCCCTCTGCTGGAGGCAGCTTGCAGCACGGCCCACTCCCCCGTTGGATCGAGCAGGAAGATACCGGCGTGATAGAAGCCGAAGCGTTCGCTGATCAGCCGCACAACGCGGGAGAGCAGGTCTTGTAGGTCCAGCTCGGAGGCGGCATCTCGGGCCACCGCTGCCGTCGCCTCTAGATAGCGAGCGCGTTGCATCAGGTCTTGCGTGCGCTCCTCTACGCGATCCTCCAGCGAACCGATCAGCTCCCGCAGGAGCGCGCCCATGCTGTTGAAAGCACTCGCCAGTTGTCCCAACTCATCCTGGGATTGCACCGGAACCTCATAGCTCAGGTCGCCGGTGGAGACCCTTTCCACACCCTGAGTCAGCACCTGGAGTGGCTGACCGATGATGTATTCCAGGCCCAGATAGAAGACGGCGCTGGTCAGTATCATGCCAATTATGGCTGAAAGTCCGATGTTTCGCACCAGGCGTTGGGTCGGTTTCCTCACTTCGGCGACCGGACTCAGAGCTACGGCCTGGAGGTCCAAGGACCTGCTGGAATCATCCTCTCTGGCGGGGACTGTGATGGGCTCCTGTGCATAATAAAAATTCGCCTGTCCCAGTGTCAGGGGGGTCCCACCCGCATCGGGCATCGGCTTGCCACCATCGCCGTCCAGGCTGGAGACTAGCAACTGTCCTCCACTTGCAAATCCCAAATCCAATCCCAGTTGATCCCTCAGCATGAGCAAAATGGACCGGTCTATTTTCTGTTCCACCAGGGCCAGCCCCACCGGTTCCATTTGCTCCTCCCAGGTCTCTGGGTGAGCGATGGATGCCTCCACCGGGTACCAGGTTTGCAAAACCGGCACGCTATCCTTGATCTGTATCTGTGAACGTGGGGCCGCATCCTCCTTCCACTCTCGGGGAAAAAACTCGTACTCCACTTCTTCTTCCAGTACCTGGAAACCCTGTTCCTCATAGAATTGGGCCGCCGGCGCCGAGTAGGCTGTGCTGATGTCGAAGTAATCGGGCTGCGGAGGCCGGAATTGATCTTTGTCGATCTGGTACATAAGACGCGACTCGAGGTTGATCTTCTCGGTGAAGCGGGTGAGCAATATACCCTCCTCGTCCAGGCGCAGCGCTAGCACCGGTTTCGCCTCTGGCGCCACGTCGAAAGGGGGGATGAGGTAGAAGCTGATCGTGGCCAGTTCGTTCAAGCGCTGGGCCGATTGGAGAAGCTGCACCAGCTTCAATTGGGCCTGGAGGACGTAAATCTGGTCGGCCTCCTCAATCGTAGTGCCGGCACGCATGAAATCATCGGCGAAGTAGGATGCGGGATCGGCATAGTAGGGGCCCAGATTTGTCATGAGCTTGATCTCTCTGACTATAGGCTCGTTTTGCTCCATGCTTTGAGAGATCGTCGCCGCGCTTTGTTCCATATCCGCCACACGCCGCGCCAGAATTTGGGACATTCGAGTGAGTTCTTCTTGTTTTATCGCAGTCAGGTCGTTGGAGCTGGAGTTGCCGACCACGATCGATAGCCCGGCGGCGAACAGCAAGAAAATCGCTACCACGCCGATGAGTATCTTCTGACCGATTCTCAAGTTAGGCATAACTTTATTCCCCTGTCCACTGTTTGATCAGTTCGTCATAGGCGATAGTGCGCGGGCGTTCGGGGGGACGCTCTGGCTTGGGTGCTCCGCGCGCGGCGAGCCACTCTTCGGCGTCGCGCAAGGGATTGAGTTGCGGCGAATATTGGGCCATCTGCATGCTTCCCATCGCCTTGTCCATCGCTTGGCCGATGGCGTTCATCGCCTCCTGTGGCGTCTTATCCCCCTCGATAGCCTGGGAGATGTTGGGCCACCAGAACCCCGAAAGCTTGGGATAATTGGGGACGTTGGGGCCGGTGTCGGTCCACTTTTTCTCCTCGGTCGAGCGGTAGAACTCGATTAACCCACCCCACTGGTCGATGCGCTCCGTCAGGTAATCGGAGAAAATGGTGGATCGCCGCACCGGTGTGCCGCCCTCCAGGAATTTCTCCAGCGCCACCGTCTTGGAGACGCAAAATTGCGCCCATAGCCAGGCCATCGCCCGCCGCTGTCCGCGCACATTCTTGGGGATAGTCCAGCTTCCTGCGTCCTGATATCCTACCTTCATTCCCTTGTCCCAATAGGGCCCATGCGGCGTGGGAGCCACGCGCCACAAGGGCTTGCCGTCCGCGCCCACCACCGGGCTGTCCACATCGTGGAACTCGTCTGCGGAGAGCCAGGTGATGTATTGGAATATCTTCTGGGCGATGTCGCCTCGGGCCGCCTTGGGGCCGGCGTCCACCCAGCGCCAGTCTTTGGCTTCGGGCGGCGCGTACTTGTCCAGCCACTCAATATACTTGCTCAGCGCGTAGACGGCGGCCGGGCCGTTGATCGCTCCCCCTCTTTCCACCAGGGAGCCCACCGGCACCTTGTCCTCCACTCGAATCCCCCATTCGTCGACTGGCAAGCCGTTGGGCAATCCCCGATCTCCCACCCCGGCGATGGAGAGCCATGCGTCGGTGAAGCGCCATCCCAGAGAGGGCGACTTCTTGCCATAATCCAGGTGACCATAGACACGTTGTCCGTCGATGATGCGCCCGGTGAAGAACTCCGCGATGTCCTCATAGGCGGCCCAGTTGAGCGGTACTCCCAGATCGTAGCCGTACTCCCGCTTGAATGTCAACATAAGCGCCGGATCGGTGAACCAATCGTAGCGGAACCAGTAGAGATTGGCGAACTGCTGATCGGGCAGTTGTAGCTGGTTGCCGTCGTAATCCTGCCCGAACTCCGGGTTAAGAAAGTCTTCCAGGTCGAGATAGGGGTTGGTGAAATCTTTTCCTTCTCCCTCCATGTATTCGCTCAGGTTGACCACGCCCTGGCTGCGCAGATGGGTGCCCACCAGGTCGGCGTCGTTGACGTAGATATCGTAGATTACCCTCCCGCTGCTCTGCTGCTCCACCAGCCGCTCGACCACCGTGCCCTCGCCGACGATCTCGTGTTCCACGTGGATGCCCGTGATCTCCTCGAATGCTTCCGCCAGCACGGCCCGTTCCCAGTAATGGGTGTTGATGTCCTCCGCCACCGAGGTGATGCTCCGCCCGCGGAATGGCTCGGCGGTCTCGGCGAACCAGCTCAATTCGGCAATGCGCTCCTCGCGCGAAAGCACCGAGTTATCGAAGAAATTGGCCCACTTACGCACCGCCGCGTCGTATGGAGGATCATCTGGATCGCTTGACGCAGCGGCCCAGGCGGTCACCGGCGCCAAGAACGGTAACAGTAGCGAGAGAGAAATCAGGATGGCTAGGCTTTTCTTTATCATGGTCTTTTCTAAGATT
>CAZANJ010000004.1:21353-22558 GCA_964486415.1 uncultured Anaerolineales bacterium | reverse complement strand
CGGTCGCCGAGGAGGAAGCGCTGCCCCTGGTGCAGCCAGACGTAGGGGCGCTCCCGAGGGATCGCCCTACCCAACAACCACAGCCAGACATAGGGGCGCACCCTCGTGGTCGCCCTACTCAGGAACCACAGGAAGCACAACAACCCGCGCTCCAACCCGAACCGGAGCCACGCCGCACGGTCGAGCCTCCGACGGTACAGCGGGAGGTCGCAGCGGAGCCAGAGGGAAAAGCACCCCAGGCGACGACACAGATCGAGTTTACTGATGACCAAAAAGCGCCACTCGAAGAGGAGGAAGCACTGCCTCTAGTGCAGCCGAATTTGGCGGGGGACATAGAAAAGGTCACTTCCGATCATCCAGAAAAAACATCAATAGTGCAGCGGAAGGCAGAGCCGATATCAGGAGCTATCGAGCCTGTGGCCCAGGAGTCAACTCGAACTCCCCCATTGACAACGCTGATGAGCGAGCCTCCATCCTTGATAGAACGTGAAGCGATCGGGTTGCAGCCGGATCTACCGCCCCGCACGGTCGCGCGAGAGAGAGTCCAGCTTGAGCATCTCGGCGTGGTGGACCGCGACTGGCCTTACATCCGCCACCGCTATAAGCCCCAAGGAAGCGAGCCGACGCTATACGCTCGCAGACCAAAAGGACCCATCAGCCTCGGCCCATCTTCCACGACTTTGGGGATCACGCCGACACATGCCCGGATTCAGCGCACGGCTATCACGCCCGAACCGCAAGCTACAGAATCCCTGAAGCAGCGATTGACAGGCAGGAGGACGCTTAAACCGACCTACTTCTCCGGTGAGATCGGTAGAGAAAAGGGATTCCTAGAATCCCGACACGAGGACCTTTTAGTGCTGTCTATCCCGCCGAGGACGGCATCTCGCGATGCCTCCTCCCCACCTTCGCGAACGGAGTCAGTTAAGGCAGACCAACTTGGTTCAGCTCAGCGCCAGGAGTCCAATCTGCCGCTGGCGCAGCCTCAGAAAGCGCGGACAGAGACGGTGCAGCGCCAGCCGACGCAACCTTCCATCAGCCCAATCCAGGAAGTGACCGCGCCGAAAGAGACAATCGTACAGAGAGCCGAAACGGAAGAAATAGCTGAGGAAGCAGAGGTAGACCTGGAGCAATTAGCGCAGGACGTTTACCCCATCATCCGACGTATGTTATTCATTGAACGTGAACGCATGTGGTAGAGGGTT
>CAZANJ010000004.1:17010-21253 GCA_964486415.1 uncultured Anaerolineales bacterium | reverse complement strand
AGGTTGAGGGTTAAGGTTGAGGTTAAGGATTGGGAATGGAGTGATGGGATATGGTGCTAAAATCTTTTAGTCCCACCAGTATGATGACGAAGCCCGAGGTTTTTACTCCCTCGAAGTTGGAGCGGGCCAAGATCGCGCCGGTGGACAAGAAAGGACGTGCGCTGAGAGACGAGAGGGGAAAGCTTGAGCTGGAGTTCCAGTTCAACCCGGAGGAGCTCTCGATCACCAAGGAGGTCTCCTGGACCAGCGGTGAGCCCACGCCCGGACGGAATGCGCCCGATCTGGACTTCGGAGGGGGCAAGCCGGCCAGCTTCAGCCTCAATCTCATTTTCGACACCACGCAAACCGGAGATGATGTGCGCAAGTACACCAATCAACTCC
The DNA here is from genome assembly GCA_964486415.1 of uncultured Anaerolineales bacterium. Classification (GTDB taxonomy): domain Bacteria; phylum Chloroflexota; class Anaerolineae; order B4-G1; family B4-G1; genus CAZANJ01. The sequence goes on along the minus strand of CAZANJ010000004.1, from coordinate 20,872 downwards.
TGCGCTTGGTGATGCTGGGGCCGGAGTCAGCGGGGTATCGGCAGACCGGGATGTATCGGTTGCCCCCGCCGCCGGTGCAGTTTGTGTGGGGCAAGATCACGCTCTTCATCGCCGTCATCAATAAGGTGAAGTTGACATTCAGCCTCTTCCTGCCCGACGGCACGCCGGTGCGGGCCAAGGCGGAAGTCGATTTCATCCAATATGACACCAGCGACGACGAGAAAGGATCAACAAACCCCACCACACGCACGGAGGCACGAAAGACACGGCGGGTGGAAGGAGGCGACCGATTGGACCTGATCGCTTACGAGGAATACGGACATCCACGCCACTGGCGTTACCTGGCCGAGGCCAACGGGATGCTCGATCCGCTGGATTTGCAGCCAGGGCAGATCCTGGTGGTGCCGCCGTTGCCGTAGGGGCGATCCCTTGTGGTCGCCCCTCTTGGAAACGAGGAGGGCGCTGTGCCGGATGATGTGACTATCACGATTGACGGGACCAAACAGGAGCTAGGCCTAGATCTGGTCGAGGTGGTCGTGGACACCAACCTGTACTTGCCGGCCATGTTCAGCCTCACGGTCGAAGATGAGGTCGATCCACAGACCGGTAAGCTAACCTACGCCGACGCCGACACGGTTTTCAAGGTCGGGGCCGAGGTGAAGATTGAGCTTGAGACCGATGAGATCACGGATGAGCCGAGCGCGGTCAAGGCCACGCTCATCATCGGGGAGATCACGGCCATCGAGCCGATCTTCTCGACCGACGGTCGGCCGCTGCTGCGCATCCGGGGTTACGACCGTTCCCATCGTCTGACACGCGGCAAGAAGACCCGCACCTACGGAGACGCAAATCCCAAGGGACAGGGGGTCTCGGATGAACAGATCATCAATATCATCTTACAGGAGACGGATGGCATCACGGGAAAGAATGTTGATACCAGCGGATTGAGAAATGTCAAGTATCCCTACGTGATGCAGTACAATCAGACCGATCTGGAATTTCTGTGGTCACGGGCGCGATTGCTGGGATACCAGGTGTATGTGATCGATAAGACGCTCTATTTTCAGAAGGCGGACGCTCACCGCGGGCCTACTAGCGAGAAACCCGCTTCTCTGCTTTGGGGATTCAACCTGGAGAGCTTCGAGCCGCGGCTGACGCTGATGCATCAGGTGCAGCAGGCGCGGGTCAAAGGCTGGGATCCGGGGCAGAAGCGGGCGATCGAGGGCGTCGGGAGCACCGACAACAGTCAGACGATCCCCAAGATCGGCTTGAATAAGAAAGGCAGCGCGATGTCAAAGCAGGCCTTCAAGGATCCGGCGGAGGCAGCGGTGGTGGATCATCCGCTCTTGACCGTGGATCAGGCCAAAGCGATGGCAGCGGCCCGCTTCGCCGAGGCGGAGGGTGAGTTTATCCAGGCCGATGGCGTATGTCGCCAGGGCGACCCCCGCTTGATCGCCGGGCGTGTGGTCACCATCGAGGGCGTCGGCGAGCGTTTCAGTGGCGATTATTACGTCACAGAGGCGCGGCATACTTACAGCAGCCGGTACACGGTGCGGTTCAGCGTCACCGGTCGCACGCCGAACACACTCAGCTATCTGCTGCACGGGGAGAATGGCCGCGAGCGGGAGCGCATCTACGGGATGGTGACGGCCAAGGTGACTAACCTGGAGGATCCGGAGCAATTGGGCCGGGTGCAGGTGATGTTCCCCTGGCTGCCCAAGTACAAGAACGCGGATCTAGGGAGCAATTGGGCCCGCATCGCCGCGCCGATGGGTGGGAAGGAGCGCGGATTTCTCTTTTTGCCAGAGATAGATGACGAGGTTCTGGTGGCCTTTGAGCACGGCGACGTAAATTATCCCTACATCGTGGGCATGCTCTGGAACAACACCGACAAGCCACCGGCCGGCACCAAATCGAGCGTGCTGGCCAGCGATAAGAAGGTGGTCGATCAGCGGGTGATCCGCTCGCGCAGCGGTCATCTGATTATCCTGGACGATACGCAGGGCGAGGAGCAGATCATCATCCAGGACAAGACGGAGAAGAACACCATCACCATCAACTCCAAAGATAACGCGATGACGATCAAGGCCGAGGGCGACTTGACCATCGAGGCCGGCGGGAAGTTGAGCATCACGAGCAAGGGTGATATGTCGTTGCAAACGCAGGGCAAGGGCAACGTCAATACCCAGTCCGACCTGGCGTTGGAGGCAAAGGGCAACAGTAAGCTGACGGGGATGCAGTTGGCGCTGGAGGGCAAGAGCAAGAGTGAGTTGAAAGGTGCAAAGGTGAGCGTCAACGGCAGCGCGCAGACGGAGGTGAAGGGCGGCGCGATGGTGCAGGTTCAGGGCGGTGTGGTGAAGATCAATTAAAGTATTGCGGATTGCGTCGCTTCGCTTACTTGCAGATTGAAGATTGCGGATTTGCGAAGCGCAGAGTAAGGGAAAGAAAATGACAGAGCCACTGTATCAAAATGACCCGCGTTGGAAAGACACCATCCTGGGCAACGGTCGCAGCGAGACCATCGGCGAGTTCGGCTGTTTGCTCACCAGCCTGGCGATGGTGGCTAACCATTTCGGCGGCAATGAGACAGTCGCCACTTTTAACGAGAAGATGAAGCAGAACAACGGCTTCGTGAAACAGTGGATCAAGCCAGCGATGATCTCGGCGGTCTATCCCAACGTCAAGTATCAGAAGCGGGTGCAGTGCGAGAACCAGCTGGCGCCTATGGCCGAGATCGACGCGGGTCTGGGCGCCGGCTCGATGATCGTTGTCATGATCGACACCTCGCCGAGGCCGGGGCTCCAGAACCACTGGGTCGTCCTGCACGAGAAGATCGGCGACGATTATGGCATCTGGGACCCGTGGTATTCACCGGACAAGCCCAAGACGCTGCGCGGCCGATACGGCCACGACGCTCCGGCGGCGATCATCCAGGATGTGATCTGGTTCGGCGGGGAGACGCTGGAGTTGCCCCAGGCAGAGGAGGAAGAGCCTGAGCCATCCACCCCGGCGCCGACGATCCCCGCAGGCAAAGCAGAGGTGGTCACACCCAACGTCGATGGGCTCAAGATGCGCCGCCAGCCCCAGATCGTCGAGGGCAACATCATCAAGTTGCTCACACGGAGCAACAGGCTCAAGATTCTGGACGAGGCCGACAGGGTCAAGATCGGACAGTATCACGAATGGCTGCACGTACGCGACATCGAGGGGGACGAGGGATATGTGGCGGCCTGGTACGTCACACCCACCGATGACCCTTTCCTGGGGGTGACCGAGAAGGATGAGGAGGAGACTGGAAAGCCCACGCCTCCCAGCAAGCTGGTGGTCAAGACCACGACGGAGGGCGTCGCCTTCCGCACACAGCCGATGATCAGCGATTACACGCTGATCGAGCGGTTGCCGCTCGCCTCCGAGTTGCTGGTCGTCGAGCCCAAAGCCGAGCGCAAGATCGGCGTATACGATCAATGGCTCCAGGTACAGACGCTGGACGGCGATCAGGGGTACGTGGCCGCCTGGTACATCGTGGCCGCGGAGAGTGCAGAGCCGACGGGCGAACCTGCACCACCGCCCAGTTCAAGGCAGCTTCAGGTCGACTGGCCGGGCGGCCTCAAGTTGCGCACGGAGCCGGAGCCAACTTACAGAAGCTTCACCGGTCTCAAAGTGGCTCATCAGACAGTGGTGGAAGCCATCGGAGAGCCACACCAATACGACGACCGCTTCTATTTCCAGAAGGTGCGCACGCCCGATGGACGAGAGGGCTGGCTCACTTATCGAGACGGCGATACTGTCTATCTGGAAAGGATGGAGAATTGAGAATAGAGATTGGAGAATTGAGAATGACGAATGACAACTATTCACAATT
>CAZANJ010000004.1:9386-16910 GCA_964486415.1 uncultured Anaerolineales bacterium | reverse complement strand
TTCCTAGCTGTTTGATCTATGGGGATACTTTCAAGGGTGACCCAGTGCATAGTGTCTGGGCTTACAATCCGGAGAACCAGTGGGCTGTGTTGATCACCGTTTACCGTCCCGATCCAAAACGGTGGACAGATTGGCGTACAAGGAGACCGAAAGATGCTTCCATTTAGCAAGTGTCCCGTATGTGGTGGTGAAGTGGTCGAGAAAGAAGTCGAGAAATTGTTGCGCGGCGGAGTTAATGTCGCAGTGGTAAAAGTACGCGCGGAAGTTTGCCTACGCTGCGGCGAACGCATGTACTCGAAAGAAACTGTCCGCCGCTTTGAACAAATTCGATCCAGGTTAGCACACCAAGAGGTCGAAGATTTCCAACCACTGGGGAGATCTTTTAAAGTTGCTTCTGCGACAACAGCCTGATTGAGTAAAATCCGATAGTAGAGGTGTACTATGAGTTTTCCAGCCGCGCGTTTAGGCGATACGACCGCCACCGGCGACGCCATCACAGGCCCCGGCGTGCCCACCGTGCTGATCGCCGGGCAGCCCGCGTCCGTGATCGGCGATACTGTTTCGGGTAACGCCTGCACCGGCGCCATCGCGATGGGCAGCACCACCGTGCTGATCGGCGGCCGACCGGCCGCCCGCGTCACTAGCCAGGTGACGGGCGTCAACCCGTATAGCGGCGTTCCGGTCACCACAGCGGTCGCCGTCGGCGCCCCAACTGTGCTGATCGGTGGATGAGGTGCATTTGCAATCTGCAATCTATGAGGACTAAGCAATGAGGCAAAATATCAAAAGCAGAGAGTATCTGGGTCGAGGATTGGCCTTCCCACTGCGGGTCGATGCCAGGGGGGGGATCGCTTTGGCCAGCGGCGAGCGGGACATCGTGCAGTCCATGCACATCATTCTGGGAACTCGTCCCGGAGAGCGGGTGATGCGACCGGAGTTCGGTTGCCGGGCTCAGGATCGTCTCTTCGAACCGCGCAACGCCGCCACTGAGACACTGATCCAGCAAGACGTGATAGAGGCGCTGGAACGCTGGGAGCCACGCATCGACGTGCAGTCGGTGAGCGTCCTCAGCGGCGAGGAGCCCGACAGCGCCCTATGGGTCGAGATCGAATACACTATCAAGACCACTCACGACCGCCGCAGCATTGTCTACCCCTTCTTCCTCGTCGGTGAGGAAGCATGGTAGGTCGTTCTTACACATTACATTTCACGGAGATGACCATGGCACTTCCATCCCCCAATCTCGATGACCTGCGCTTCCAGCGCGATCTGGTGGACGAGGCCCGAAGACGCATCGTCCGTTACTGCCCCGAATGGACCGAGTATAATCTGAGCGATCCGGGCATCACGCTGATCGAGCTCTTCGCCTGGATGACGGAGATGATCACCTACCGGATGAATCAGGTGCCGGAGAAGCATTACATTGAATTCCTGGATATGCTGGGCATCCGGCCCCAGCCGGCCAGCAGCGCGCGCACAGACCTCACTTTTTGGCTCTCTGTCTCCTTGCCCATCAGCCCGGAAAATAGAGAGTCCGTAATCATCCCGGACGGCACCGAGGTCCTCTCGCGCAGCCTGGGTGAGGAGGAGGAAGAGGTAATCTTCACCACTGATCGACAATTGACCATCAGGCCACCCCAGTTGATGCAACTGCGACGCGAGGAGGACTTTCACAAGAACTATTTACCTCGGTTGGGCATTGAGACCTTTTACACATTCGACCAAGAAAATCCCAAGGAGGGCGATACTTTCTACCTCGGCTTCGAGGAGACGAGCGATATTAGCGGGCACATCCTAAAGCTCTCCTTCGAGTGTGAACGGACGCAAGCGGTCGGCGTGCGACGCGAGGATCCGCCCTGGGTCTGGGAGTGCTCGGCTGAAGATTCAGCCACGGGCGACAGCATCTGGGAAGAGGTGCCGCCCAGCATTCGACAGGGCGAAAAGGATACCACCGGCGGGCTGAACAACTCCGAAGGGCATCTGGTGCTCTACCTGCCCTTGAATATGCGCCCCAATCAGGTCTATGGGCGTAGCGCTTATTGGGTGCGCTGCCGCCTGGAGCAACGCCACCCTGAACAAGGCATGTACACCGAGTCCCCGCGCGTGATCGATGTCACCGCTCACGCACTTGGCGCAGCGGGCCCCTCCACTCACGCAGTGATCGTGGAGGATGAGGTGCTAGGCCATAGCGACGGAGAGCCGGGCCAGTCATTCGATCTTGAGTACGCGCCCATCTTGAGATTGCAGGAGAGCGAGACGGTCGCGGTGGAAGAGAAACGGCACGGCGAGATGGTACTCGTTCCCTGGCAGCACGTTGAAGATTTCTCGCGCTCTGATCGCTACGACCGCCACTTCACGATAGATACGTCCAGCGGAGAGGTGCGCTTCGGCCCCGCTGTCCGCCAGCCCAACGGCACGATCCGCCAGTATGGCCGCGTGCCCGAGGCCAGCAGAGAGATCCGCTTCACGCGCTACCGCTACGGCGGCGGGGTGAAGGGCAACGTTCCCGCAGACAGCCTTCAGATGCTCACCACCTCCTTGGCCTACATCTCGCGGGTCAGTAACTTGCGCCGCGCATCGGGCGGGCGCGACCCAGAGAGCTTGGAAGAGGTCAAAGCCCGCGCCCGGCGGGAGCTACGGGCACAGCGGAGAGCGGTCACAGCCGAGGACTATGAGCAACTGGCAATGGGAGCAACCCGCGCTGTAGCCCGCGTCAAGTGCAACGCGGCCCGCTCCGGCGATGGCCGATTGCCACCGGGTACAGTCGAGATTTTAATCGTACCAGCGGCAATCGATGCGCTGCGGGCCGGCGACCTGAGCCAGCTACATGTAGACGAGACGCTATCCAAGACAGTCGGCGAACACCTGGACGACTACCGCTTGCTGACCACCATCCTGCGCATCCGAGAACCCACCTACGTGGGGGTCAAAGTGCGAGCCGAGATCATACCCTCGGAGTTCAGCCGCTCAGAAGTGGTCCAAGCAAGAGTCGCTGAAGGCCTGCGCAACTTCATCAGCCCGTTGAAATTGAATGAGGAAGCGGCTCAAAGTGACGAACTGATGGGCTCCGATTGGGAAGGATGGCCCTTCGGCCGCGACCTCTACATGGCCGAGATCTTCTCGCTGATCCAGCGAGTGCCCGGCGTCAAGCACGTGCTAGACGTACAACTCAGCACGCGCCAAGTGATACCTGGGGAATACGAGGATGTAGGAGATAGACTGGCGGAGGGTAAAAACGCACTTTCGCCCATGGAGGACAAGGTAGTGCGTGTTCCAGCGAACACGCTGCTCTGCTCGCTGGAGCACGAGGTCACGCTGGCGGCTTTAGATACCAATGAAGAATGAGCAAATGAACAATGGAAATTATCAGGCAAGAGTAGATCACGTCGTTGATTTCCACCGTCGCTATCCCGGTGAGAAGGTGACGCTTTTCACGCGCGTTGAAGTCTTGAAACCGCTGGCGGATCTCACGCTGCGGCTCTCGCTGCCGGAGGGACTGAAGTTGGGCGAGTTCTGGGCAGTCTCCAAGCGAGCCGGTCAAGCATCTTCCGTTGAGGTTGACGGTTCCAGACGTATTCTCGTCTGGGTGCTCGCGGGCGAACTTACACCCCGGAAATGCTACGAGTACCGTACTGAGGCCACGGTGGCACCCACAAGCCGAGATGTGCAGATTGAGAGTAAGGCCTTGTTGACGGGCACGGCTGAAAATTCAGCCCGGCAAGTCGTCCTGGCCGAGGAGAGCACGACCATCTCCGTCCAATCCAAGGGACGGTATCTGCGCTATTTGCCAGAAATTTATGAGCAAGACGATCTGATGTCCCGTTTATTGATGCTATTCGAGAGTTTCTGGGCGCCCATCGAAATGCAGATCGACAATATGCACTGCTACTTCGACCCGCGCTTGACGTCGAACAGATTGCTGCCCTGGCTGGCTACCTGGGTAGGATTGGATCCGGACGCGCGCTTGCCGGAAGAGCGACAACGTGAGTTACTCCGTTCCGCGGTCTCGCTATACAGGCGGCGCGGGACAGGGCACGGGCTGAAGCATTATCTGGAGATTTACACCGGCGGCGAAGCGAAAATCATAGAGTATCGAGCCGAGAACTTTCGCCTGGGACCGGAGGCCAAGCTGGGGCCCAATATCGCCCTGGGCCGGGAAAACGAACCACACACCTTCACCGTGATGCTGAGCTTGCCGCCGCTGTCCGATTCGGGTCAGGGAAATAGACGCAACCCCGATGAGATCGCCAGCCAAGCAAAGAAGCGCCGCCGTATGATCGAGCGCATCATTGAGACCCAAAAACCGGCGCACACAGGCTATAAGCTGGTGATAAGTGAGACGTGAAACGTAAAGCGTAAGCGCTGGAGATAACTATGAATAATGACCAACTGCGAGATTTTCCAACCAGACGCATCGAGCCTGTCGATGGCATGGCGGTGACCGCCAAGGTGTGGGAGGAAGCGCATAGCTACCACCGCCAGCGCCTGCAATTCCACGAACTCCTTGAGCACGGCGCTGGCATCGTGACCGGGCTGAGCGTCATCGCTAGCGATCCCCCAGACAGCGCAGTATACATTTTGCCGGGCGTGGCCATCGATCCAGAGGGCCAGCCCATCATTATGGATGAACCGGTGACCTACGACATCGGGGGGAGTGCGGAGGGATTGCTGTACTTGCTGCTCAGCTATGGCGAAAGCCGCCCCCGCGCCGTCGGTGATCGACCGGATAGCCCCCTCTACGTGCACACGGAGTTCGGAATCGAGGCACGTTCGAGTTTACCCGATACTCCCTGTGTGGAGCTGGCTCGCATCCGCAGACAGAGCCGCGAATCCCCCATATTCAACGCGCAGGATAAAGCCCATCCCGGCCCGAATGAGATTGACCTGCGCTTCCGCCACGAAATCAGAGCGCGGCCCAGGCAAATGTTAAGCATGGCAGTGAGCTACGTCGGTGGCGGAATGAAAGATGTGCGACACGGACGTGGAGCGGACTTGATGGCCCGCGCCTTCGGCCGCGCTCACAGGGACAAGGTAGCAAGGAGCTTGTCCGTCGATCACAACATTCCCCTCAACGGGGATCTGAAGCCCTACGCGCTGCTCTATCTGGTGGGGCAAGGCTCCTTCCAGCTCAGCAAGATGGAGATGGAGACGTTGTACAATTATATGCAGAATGGCGGCACGGTTTTCATCGAAAGCTGTCGACGCGAGACTGGGAGTGAAAGCGCACCTGGCGGGGACCCACCGGCCGACACATCATTCTATAATCTGCTGGCCGACCTGGGCGTGGAGCTCAACGAACTGCGGTCCGACCATCGCATGCTGAGGGAGCCGTTCCTCTTCGCCGCGCCGCCGCAAGGCTTCGAGACGCAGGGCACGCCGCGTGTGGCAGTGAGCGACTCGGTGATCTTCAGCACTTACGACTACGGCTGCCTATGGCAAGGAGAGCGACGCAGCGGGTCGGCCTCAAGGGAGGCCATTCGCGCGGCGCTGGAATGGGGGGCCAACATCGTCACATATGCCGCCGAGCGAAAAGACAGAATGGCGAATGATGAATGATGAATGGGCGGTATCTACTCAGCCCGCTCAAGCTGGGTTACAAGCCCAACTTGAGCGAGCTAAGTGGATACTTTTACACTATGATTGAGATTATCGACAAGGACGGCTGGCGCAAGGCTTTTCGCCTGGGGAAGACCATCACCCACGTCGGCAGTGCTCCGCACAACGATATTGTGTTGGAAAATTGGCGTGGCAGCGGGGTGGAGCCTCGCCATCTACAACTGATCGCCCTGCCGCAAGGGTATCGCCTGGTCAATCTGGGCAGCGCGTCCATTTCGCTGATCGACTCGGACACGGTCATCCCTTCCCGCTCCTCGGCGCAAGTGGACGCAGGCGCGATCATCAGAGTGGGCGAATTCACTCTGACCTTTTACGAGGAGGCACGAACTGCCGCTCCCTCTCCCCTTCCCGTCCCAAGGAGAGAGACCGGGGGTGAGGGTCAAGCAGCGCGTCCCTCTTTCCCCTTGCCTCAGCCCTCTCCCCAAGTAGGAAGAGGGGCACCGGCCAAGGACGAGGCCCACACTGTCCCCGCCCCCCAACCCTCAACCCTGGCGGAAGAGGTGGCGCCTCCAAAGCCGAGCACCTCCGATGTGATTGGAGTTGATCTCTCCCTATCGGGAACAGAATTGGGACCGAACAGCCCCATAGAGGGTGTGATCAAAGTACGCAATCTAGGAGATCAGACGGGCGTGCAGTTCAAGTTGGCCGTGGAGGGACTAGCTGCTGAGAATTATAGCATCGGGCCGGGGCCAATTTTGTTCCCCAACGCCGAGAGAGAAGTTCCTTTGCGCCTCTATCACCCGCAGAAGCCCGATCCGCTGGCCGGGGAGCACCGTATTCAAATCCACGCTACAGCTCCGAACGAGTATCCGGGCGAGCGGGCGACGGCCTCTCAAGTGATCCAGATTCTCCCGTTCTATAGACATCGCCTGCGAATATTGAATGGAGAATGATGAATGATGAATGAATGCCAGCCAAATGGGATTACGGGAGTTCACAAACTGCAAACTGCAATCAAGCGAAGCGACGCAATCTGCAATTTGCAATTCGCGGTTAGCAATTCCTGGCTCTGGGCAATCTCTATCATTGTCATCATCGCGCTGGCGGTCGTCATCTGGTGGCTCTTGGTTCGTCGGCAGCGATGGCTGGCCCAAGAGGATTGTCGCCTGGAAATCGCCAATCTGGGCAATGTGCGCAGTCGTTATGAGCTTCAAGCCAAGGATCCAGCCGACGCGCTCCGATTTACCTTCGAGATGGGCGGGTCGGTGTTGGAAACAAGAGGCGGGAAGCGTAAAAGTAGGGAGAGAGCCGGAAATAAACACAAGGACAGAGAGAAAAAAGAGAAACCATCAATAGAAGTTGGCGCGGGGTTGAAGAAAGCCAAAGGGGCCAAAAACTGGATGGTGGGAGCCGGAAATACGGTCGCAAACATGCTCGGCACGTTGGGCATGATGCTGCCCAGCTCCATCGGCGGCCCTCTGCGACAGGCGGCGGGGCAGATTCGACGGGGAAGGGCATCGGTCTCACGAGCCGAGCGAGTTTCCGGGCAGGTCTCACGGCTGAAGCGCAAGGGGGCAAAGGCCCATCCTCCGAAGGCGGTGGAAAAAGCCCCTCCCGAAGCAACTCCCACACTGGCCCGCCCCGGCAGCACTGAGCCAAGCACCGATTTAGGCTGGGTTCGGACTCCATTCGTGGAACCGGGGGAAACTGTGTCGCTCAAACTGCTCATCGATCCTCGCGACATTTCCAAGACCGAAAGCTACACATTTACTGTAAATTCTCATTCATTGGAACAACCAGGCAGGCAGGCAATCGTCGAAGAAAGCGAGATTGAGATCGAGGGACTAAATTCATTCCAGCGCTACGGCCCCTTCCTTGTTGTGCTAACCGCAGCAATGACGATGCTATTCATCGTGTCTTTGTTGATCAGCGGAGGAAGATAGTAGGGGCAATCCCTTGTGGTTGCCC
>CAZANJ010000004.1:6250-9286 GCA_964486415.1 uncultured Anaerolineales bacterium | reverse complement strand
GCGAGCACGTGGTAAGGAGACGCATAGAATGTCCGATCAAATCGAGATTATCAGCCCTCGCGGAGAGATCACGTTCTATGACCTTGACCCCCAAAAAGGGGTCCTCAACATCGGGCGGCATCCCGACAACGACATCGTCGTCGACAGCCCCCAGGCAGCGCCCTTTCACGCCGTGCTGGACTTCAGTCAGAAGCCTTATCAGATTCTACTCCTGAGCCCTGAAGGCGACACGACTATCGGAGGACGAGCATTGTCCCCCGAAGAGCCGAACGAGATGCACATCTGGGACACGCTGGAGATAGCCGGGTACAACATTATGCTGGTCGGTGGCGTAGAAGGCACCGATGCCGTCCCACCAACAGCGCCAACTCCCGAAAGGGAAGCGCGAACAACTCCAAAAGCAGCCGGTGCGCCAGTGAGCAAGCGCGACAGGCGCGAGGTGCCAGCCCTCCAGCCAGTGCCCGATCAGACGGATGAGGTCATCATCACCGATCTCTCCGAGCGGGAGTGGACCATTGACGTGGAGCAGACGGCCACGTGTCAACTGACCATCACAAACGGCGGCGACATCGTGGCTTCCTTCCAGGTGCACTTGGAAGGCATAGACCCGGATTGGGTAACCATCATCCCCCCCCAGGTCAATCTCAACGAGGGGGAGCGTGCAACGGTGAACATATCCATCACGCCGCCCAGAGAGCCCACCAGCCGCGCCGGGATGCACCACCTGGCCGTCGTGGTGACCTCTCCCAACCATCCCGGTCGGAGCAGCCGACTAGGCGCCACGTTGAACATCAATCCCTACTACGAGTTCACGATGGGAGAGCTTTCACCCAAGCAGCAGACCCTCGGAGGGCGCAAGCCATCGGGCAAAACGGTGGTCCAGATCGCGAACAAGGGCAACAGTAAAGCTCCCTTCCGCCTGGAAGCGATGGATGACGAGCGAGCGCTCAGCTTCGAGTTCGAAGTACCCGACGAGACGGCGACGCTGGCCCAGCAGGCAGAGGTGCGTCTACCGCCCGAAGAGACGGTCGCAGCTTCTCTCCACATCACGCCGCTATCACGCCGCATCGTCGGCTTGCGCCGAAAAAGGCATTCATTCACCGTCACCGCGCTGCCCCTGGAAGGAGCGCTCTCGCCCCGCTCGCTGCTGGGGCAATTGAACGTCCGCCCCTTGATCGGCCCTTGGCTCATAATGCTGCTCGCCTTGCTCCTGGGGAGCTTGATCATAATCATATTCCGCCCCAAGATTTACGATTTTCAAGTTGAGCCCGAAGCGGTTATGGCCGGTGAGCCGGTGACTTTGAACTGGAGATCATCTTTATTCTCTAATCTGCGGATCGAATCGGACGCCGGGTCTGTCATCCCCCCGGTCGAGGAAAACGAGGGGCAACTGGAGATTTATCCCGAAGTCAGTCAGACATTTTACTTGAGGGCTAACAATCTCCTCTCACAATTGATCAGCTTGCTCGGCCGGGACGAGGAAGCTCTGGTGGTCGTGATACCGATAGAGCCGGAGATACGAGTCTTCTCATCAGATCGAGAGACGATCCTCACCGGCGAGGCGATTGATCTGCGCTGGGAGGTGCTCAACGCGGAAGAAGTGATCCTATCGGCCAACGGCAGCGAGGAGAAGCTGCTCTCGACTGAGCACACTAGCGAGCGCCGCCTCACGCCCTCACAAAATCCTACCAATTACACATTGCGGGCGACCAACCGTTACGGCTCTGACGTGGACAGCCTGGAGATCACGGTCGTCAACCCCACGCCGACGCCGCTGCCACCGCCCGTCATCCAGCGCTTCTCCGTCGCCCCCCTCAGCGTCACTCAGGGACAAACAGTGACCATCGAGTGGGAGGCCGAGGGTGCGACGAAGGTTTCCATCTCGAACCTGGATCAGGTTTATCCGCCCAACGGCACCACGCTCCACGCCCCGCCGGAAACCACGGATTATGTGCTGACCGCTTTCTACGAGACCGAGGACAAGATGGTAAACACAGTCAGCGATCCGTTGACGGTGATCGTGAACCCCAAGCCGACGCCCACGCCGGAGCCGGAGACACCCGTGATTGAGGATTTCCGCGTGGTGCCGGACGAGGTGGTGCGAGATAGCGGCGAATCGATCCAATTGGTCTGGTCGGTCACGGGTGAAACCACCAACATAGAGGTCAAGGGTCCCCAACTGACCGCGGTCAGCAATCTAAATGCTCAAGGGAGTCTGCCAATCTCCGCCGATGCGACGACTTTCTTCATCCTCACGGCCTACAACGGCGATCTGAACGCCAGCAAGACGGTGGAGTTGACGGTCCAGGAACCGACGCCGACGCCGGAGCCATCGCCGACACCGGAGCCGACGGCCACACCGCTCCCCAATCCCAGCTTTGAACAGTTTGTGGCAGAAAGCGTGGACGATCCCGGTGACGTCACGTTGGTGGACAGCCTTGCGGACACCAACATCTACCAGATATTGCGCGGCACCCTAATCCGATTGCGCTGGTCGATCCTCTATGCCAACCGGGCCACTCTTTTCAAGGAGGATGTCAACCTACAGGATCGCCCGCTGGAGGGAACCTACACGGAGCCAGACTCAATCACACAGACAGTGACTTATCGGTTGAGCGCCTGGAATGAGAACGATATTGAGACACGCCGCTACGTGATCATCGAGCTCAAGCCGATGGAGCCGCCCAAGCCACCCTACAACGTCGACGGGCCTGCCAAGACCACCACCCCGCTGACCATCACGTGGGAGTATAATCCAGGACACTGGGGCCAGGATTCGGAAATGGTCTATGAGGTCACGGGCTTCCGCATCTACCGCGCCCCGGCGCCCTATGCCAATTCTGATTTTTCTTTGCTCGCAGAAGTCGGTTCGGAAGAACGTCAGTGGGCGGACCCCAGTCCACAATGCGGGCGGGCATATTATGTCACCGCTGTCTACGAGGACATCAACCGCATCGAGCAGGAGACTGACCCCAGCCCCGACCGCTGGTATAGTTGGCCCTGCGCCACACCCACACCAAGCAATTGAGGTTGAGG
>CAZANJ010000004.1:0-6150 GCA_964486415.1 uncultured Anaerolineales bacterium | reverse complement strand
TTGAGGTTGAGGATTGAGGTTGAGGATCGAAGTTATTGATGAATAACAAATGGAGAATTGCGGATTGCAGATTGCGAATTGCAAGCGGATTGCGAAATGCGCCGCTTCGCTTGCTTCGTCATTCGTCATTCTCCATTCTCCATTCTTCATTCTTTTTAGTGCTACTTTTTCTAAGCATCCTGGGTATGGCGGGGTGGCTGTATTATGGAAGTCCAAGGGTTACAGCGGCACAAGCCCCTCCCACAGACCAGGCGGCGGTTAGCAAAACTGCCCCACACCTCCCCCGATCTTCCGACGTGAGCCCTCCTGGATCGATTGAACAGGTGCCAGGCACTGCCCCGCTGTCCGGAGATCTTAAGGTCACACTCTCGGCCGACACGGGGACGGATGACCCCAACGGGGTGATGAACGGCGCGCGGGTGACCTATACCATTGACATCGAGAACCAGGGCCCCGAGCTGATCACCGATGTGCTCGTGATCGGTCTCCTGCCGCAAGACACCCTTGACGAGCTCTCTTGCACCGCTGGTTGCACGCGGGTCAATGAGGAGTACGAAGTTCCTGAGCCCTCCGGCGGCACGCTGGTGGTAACGGCCACCCGCCAGATCAGTTGGTCCATCGACTCGCTATCTGGCAATTCCTCCATCACACTCTCCTTCTCGGCCCGCGTGATCGGCCAATCCGAGGGCACCGTCTTCACAAATCGCGCCTTCGTGAGCTACCTTCAAGGCGGGAGCCCTGAGTCCGCCAGCAGCAATCCGCTCTCCCTGATCGCACACGTGCCACTCCAGACCGACAGCGGAGCTACTATCTCCGAAGTGCCCACCTGGTTCTCCAATGACGTGGGCGGCACCATCAGCCAGGATTGGGGCGACTTCGACCGCGATGGGGATCTCGACCTGGTGCTGGGCTCCTCGCTGGGGGCCTCCGTCTACCGCAATGACTTCGGTCAGCTCATACCGCTCTGGAACTCACCCACCGACGAGACCACCAACGGAGATGAAGACGTTTATCGCCTCTCCTTCGGCGTGCGCTGGGCCGACGTCATCCCGGATACCGCGCAACTGGAGTTGATCGTAGTGGGGAACAGCGTGGATCACAGCGTGACCGCGCCGGGCCTCAACTACATCTACGCTTACAGCGAATCCCTCCAGTCCTTCGCTCAGACTTCAGTCTTCACCTCGGATCACCAGTTGGTACGCCTAGTCCCAGGTGATTTCGACGGCGACGGCGATATCGACGTGATCGGCAGCACCAATGCCATCAACACCATCGACGACGCCTGCCTGGTGAACCTCTACCGCAACGATGGCACCGGTCACTTCACCGGCACTGTCTCCAGCGCCAGCGACCCAGGGATGTCGTCTATCCCCGATGTGGAGTGTATCAGTGAGGAGGCCACCGCCGCGCTGGAGACCGCCGATTACGATCAGGACGGCGATCTCGATTTAGTAGTAGGCGCTTTCCCCAACATCTTGCGGTTGATGCGCAACATGAGCGGCGGCGGCGTCATCACCAACACCAGCCCTCTCACCATAGCGGCTTCCGTTCTGGAGGAGACAGACCTGGAGTTCCTGCCCTACGATCTGGCCTGGGGGGATTATGACGGCGACGGCTATTTAGACCTGGCGGCCGCTTTTCCGCTCCAGCGCGAGGTCATCGTCTACCATAATGAGGCCGGTAACCAGCTCGTCCCTTCCCACGCAATCCCGGCGGTGATGACTATACTCGCCGTCGACTGGGCCGATTTCGACGGCGATGGGCGAGTTGACCTCACCGTAGCCGATTATCCCCCCAAGATTTACCGCTACGATGAAGAGACAGAGAGTTTCGAGCAGATCGAGTCGATGGCGCTTCCTTTCGGCAGTGGGCAAATCTGGAGCATGCGCGGGGTGGACCTCAACAACGAGGGCAACCTAGACCTGGTGACGAGCAATCGCGATGGGCCAAGTCAGATCTTCAGCACGATGGCCCCCAAGATGAGCGCCAAGATGACGCCGGTCAGCACGCGCTATGGCACCAGTGTGAACTGGGGCGATATCGACGGCGACGGGGACATCGACCTGCTGATAGGCAGCGCACCGCCAGCCCTGAGTTGCTATCTCCACGCCAACGATGAGGGAGATTTCAGCGATGAGCAGGCATTCCAGCCCAGCGGATTTGGGCCTCACTATACCGCCATGGGTGACGTGACCGGCAACGGGCGCCTGGATGTCGCGATCGGCACACCGGACGCGGTCCAGATCTACGAGGAGGGCGACACCACCTCGGTCGCCTGGAGCGTACAGACCGAGGGCGTGGTGAAAGCCCTGGCCTGGGGCGACGCGAACGACGATGGCCGGCTGGACCTGTTAGTGGGCCAGGAGTGGGCGCCAAGTGGCGGTGACGATAGCACCATCAATCTTTATCTCAATCAGGGTACACAGTTGGACACCAACCCAGGCTTCACCGCTACAGTCCCCGGCGAGATCAGCGCTCTGGCCTGGGGCGATTATGATGGCGATCATTACCTCGATTTCGCCGTGGGCGCGGAGGGTGGCCCGGTGAGGCTCTACCGCAACGACGGCGGGCCGTTGCAGATTCTGGGCAATGGCTCCACAAGCTACGGGACCGAGCGCCTATGGAGCTTCAGCCTGGACTGGCAGACATCCGCCAACTACCCCACGCGAGCGCTCGCCTGGGCGGATTATGACAACGACGGCGACATCGACCTGGCAGTGGGGAACTACGGCGCCGATGATCAAATCTGGGAGAACGGGGATAGACGGCTTCCCAGGGAAGTTGAGGTTGAGGTTGAGGTTGAGGTTGAGAATGAAGGCGGTTCCTTCAGCCTAGTCTGGAGCTCCGATACGGCCTCGAATAAGACCACCAGCCTGGCCTGGGGCGACTGGGACCACGGCAGCACCTCGCCCGAACAGATCATGCCCGATAGCTATCCTGAGCTGGCCGTGGGCAAGGATGGCGATTCCGACATCATCTACGCTAACCTGGAAAGCGCACCCGGGGCCCCGAATCTGGTTGAGTTATGGTATTCTGAAGAAAGTTATGCCACCACCGCCGTCGCATGGGGCGACCGAGACGGTGATGGCGATCTGGACCTGGCCATCAGCCAGCAAGGGCAAGGCGCGAACGGCTTCTACGAGAACACACTGGCAGCTCCAGCACACCTCGCCGGGGAAAAAGCAGGAACACCGCTGCCCAACAACCCGCCGTATGTGTACATTGAACGGCCAGGAGACACCGACGACGCCTACTTCTACTCCGCTCCCAGCGTGCTAGCCGGCGGTGAACATCCCACAGTGACCATCCGCTATAAGCTGTATGACCCCGAGGCGGATCCGGTGAGCGAGACCTTCTTCGAATACTCGACCGATGGCTCCGGCGGTCAATGGCAAGAGGCCACGCCGGCCGATGGCTCGCCCGCCCCAATAACCCAGACCACGCGAACGGGCAAAATCGGCGAGTTCGTCTGGGACGCCGCAGCGGACGACGCCATCGGCGACGACGCCCGTTTCCGCATCCGCGTCATCCCGGAAAACAGCTTTGGACCAGTTCAAGAGGCCATCGTCGGCGCGGTCAGCCCGCCCTTCCGGATCCGCGCCCAGGAATGCATTTGGCCCAGCGACGTATATATCACCGCCGATCCGGAGCATCCCGATCCGGGCGAGGAAGTTCAATTCGAGGTCCGCGCCTCCGGCACCCACCAGTTGAGCCCTATCTGGGACTTCGGCGACGGCACACCGAGGGAACAATTCTGGGAGAATGTAAAACATACCTACGAGACCGACGGCATTTTTACCATCGTTGTCACCATTACCCAGAACGCCGACGAGACGGTCTGCCCCGTCAAGCGCCCCGCCTACGCCAGAGCCGTGATCCCGGTGGGGATCGGCGCCTTGGGGGAAAAAGTATATTTGCCGCTGGTAGCACGAATGGAGAATGACGAATGGAGAATGACGAATGGAGAATGGAGAATGGAGAATGAAGAATGGAGAATGAAGAAATTCGCCACTTCGCTTAATTCCTCATTCCTCATTCCTCATTCCTCAACCCTCAGCCCTCAGTCCCTCAGTCCTCAGTCATCATCCGACATTCATACCCCTGTGACTAACTTCGCCCTGGGCGTCAACAGCCAGCCGGCCATCAACGGCGACGGCAGCCGGGTCGCCTTCTGGACCACGGGCCGCTTGACGGGCGAGAACGACGACAGCAGCATCGAGATTTTCCTGGCCGAGCGTCAAACCGATGGCTCAGTCGAATACACGCAGGTGACCAGTTCCACCGGGAGCATCCTGGGCGGCTTCAACATCGGGCCGAGCATAGACGAGGCAGGAGAACGCATCGCCTTCTCCTCCGACCGTGACCTAACTGGGGGGAATCGAGATCACAACTTCGAGATTTTCCTGGCCGACCTGAGCGGTCAATCTCCCATAAACGGAACCCGCCCGATCACACAGATCACCTCGACCGATCACGGGATCACAATGCTTCCCGACATCAGCGGCGACGGGCGCTTCATCACCTTCGCCTCCGACCAGAGCTTCCAGAGCATCAACGGCGGAAGCGAAACAGAGGGCACCCCTCAGATCTTCCGCGCCGAATTAGGCGTCAGCGGGACGATCACTTACGCTCAGGTCACAGAGGCCAGCGGCGGGGTCAACGATCAACCCTCCATCAGCTACGAAGGACGGTTCATTGCCTTCGTCTCCGACCGTGATTTGTGGCAGACGCCAAGCGGTGAGAGCGGAAACGCGGATCACAACCGGGAGATATTCCTGGCCGAGATCGGCGCCGACGGCACGGTCACCTACACACAGGTTACCAGCTCCACCGGTGGGGTCAACGAGCAACCCTCCATCTCCGCCGATGGACGCTTCATCGCCTTCATCTCCGACCGCGATCTGGAGGGTAACGGGGCAAACGTAACGGAGGCCAAGGAGGTCTTCTGGGCCGAGATCCCTGGGTCAGGATCGACGCCCGTGATCACGCAGATCGTGGGAATCGACGCAGGAATGGACAAGGATCAGGTCGCCATCAGCGCCGATGGCACGCGCATCGCCTTCATCACCGATCAGACCCATCGCTTCCACCTCTACGACGTCGTCGCCGACGAGGATGCCGCGCAAGATAAGGTGCTCGAAAGCGCCTACCCCTCCCTCAGCGCGGACGGTACGACCGTGGCCTCCACCGTCGATTGGAACATCTACCTGACCCGCTACTCGCTGGCAGACGTGACCGTATCCAAGTCGGCCGACCGGGACGAAGTGGAGCAGGGTGAATCGCTGAACTATACCCTGGTCGTCACCAACAACGGCCCCTCCGAGGCGACCGATACGGTGCTTGAGGACGTTCTGCCGGAGGGTGTGATGGCGGAGTTACCTCCCACGGATTACACCGATGACGACAACGACAAAACGCTGGGCTTCGGCGGGGGCGATGACTATGGCACCAAGTGGGATTCTTCAAGCGAGGCGCTGGTCATCGCAGGTAATAAAATCTTCGAGTTGCCTAACAATGGCGGTGATGCAGATGCCTGGGCCGATATTACGGGCAACGTCTTGCTGATGCACATGAACGCATCCTTAGCCGATGATTCCGGCGGCGCCCATTCTGGCATATGTTTATGGCCAGCCTGTCCCACCCCGCTGTCAGGTGGGGATGGGAAACTGAACTCCGCCCTCCAATTTGATGGCAGCGATGATTACGTCGAGGTCCCCCACCACGATGATCTGAATCCGGCCAATGAACTGACGATGATGACGTGGGTGAAATTATCCAATCCCGGCGTCGACCAGAAGATACTTGGCAAATCGAACACCACCGACGGCTACATCCTGGGCGTGTACGACAACACGCTCTATCCGGAGATCTGGAATGACTTGGGCTGGTGGCACAGCTTCAAGCTGGGCAAAATCCCCGCCGACATTTGGACCCATTTGGCGGTGACGTGGCGCAGCGGCTGGTACATGATCGGCTACATCAACGGGGATGAGGTCGGGCGCACCTACGCCAGCCCCTGGCCCATCGGCGCAAACACGAAGCCGCTGCGCATCGGGGCGGCACCCTGGAACCCTAATTACTACAGAACAAACGGCGCCATAGACGAAATCGCTATCTTCAACCGCATGCTCTCGGCCGATGAGATCAAGC
>CAZANJ010000003.1:21292-23137 GCA_964486415.1 uncultured Anaerolineales bacterium | reverse complement strand
GTCCAACTTCCGCAATACGTCCAGCGTCTTGGGCAGCGTATCCTGCCACAACCACTCCACCTGTAGCCAGAAACCGGGCAACACCTCCGAGCGATAGACGCTCTCTGCATCCGGCGGCACCTGCTGATATTGTCCATCCCGCAACTGATAGAATTCGGCCCGCGCCTTCTGTGGATCAATCAACCAATACTCTGGCACATTCCCGGCCTCATACTCATAGAACTTCTCGCCGCGATCCCGCCCGATGCTCTCCGGCGAGATAATCTCCACGGCCAGATCTGCCGGGCCCTCCAGGTAAGTCTCCTGCAAGCGATCCAGGTGTTCTTTCGCTATGAAGAGTAGGTCCGGCTCGCGACCCGAATGCTCTAGCTTCATCTGGAACGGCGCCGGACGCACTACACCCAGGTCATGTGTCTCCGCGTAGATACTCAACACAGATGTCAAGAACCGCGCTAAATCCTGATGCCTATCACTTGCTGGACTGTACATCACCACCTCACCATCTACCCATTCGGCCAACGTGTCCTCATCGGCCCAGTCCAGGAACTCCTCATAGCTCAGGCGATCCATTACCCTGTAGCGAGGCGTCAATAGCGCCTCCGACAGCCAGCGGCGCAGAGTATCTTCGGGCAATGTAACTACCACGTCGCGCCACACCGTCTCGGCCCGTGCGGTCGCTACTTCATGCTCGCCCATCCGTCACCCCCTGCCTCTCCTCACACCCACGCCGCGATAGACCCAGCCCGCTCCGTGGGCCTGCTCGGCGGTGAAGACACGACGCCCATCAATGAGAACCCCGTGCTCGACGAAGCCACGCAACTGGCAGAGGTCGATATCGCGATACTCATCGTGCGCCACCATCACCACCACGGCATCGCTCCCCCGCACACACTCCGCCAGGCCGCCCTGATACTGGCGCACGTAAGGGTCGTGGATCGCGATCTCGGCGCCCAGCTCGCGCAGCCGCTCCGCCAGCACCGCGCTGGGACTGTTGCGCGTATCATCCGAGTTCTCCAGGTAGGCGTAGCCCAGCACGGCGACCTTGGCCTCGTCGATATTCACCCCAGCCTCCCGCAGCCCATCGACGGTCAGATCGGCCACGTGGCGCGGCATGCCATCGTTGACCGCCCGCGCGGTGGGAACCAGGCGCGGCTCCACCCCATCGCCAGCGTTGGCGATCAGCAGCCAGGGGTCCTTGGGGATGCAGTGCCCGCCGACTCCCGCGCCGGGATAGAGCATATTCCGCCCTGGCGACTTGTTGACCAGCTCTCGCACCTGCCACACGTCGGCGCCCAAATTCTCGCAAAGCAGCGCCATCTCGTTGGCAAAGGCGATCTGCACATCGCGGTAGGTGTTCTCCATCGTCTTGACCAGCTCCGCCGTCAAGCAATCGGTGGGATCAAGGTCAGCCTGGACGATGTGGCGATAGAAGCACACGGCCAACTCGGCCGCCTCGGGACTCATCCCGCCCACCACGCGGTGCATCTTTCGCAGGTTATGGAGCAGCTTACCCGGCATCACTCGTTCCGGGCAATTGACCAGGTAGAAGTCCTCGCCGGCCCGCAGCCCGGAGTTCTCCTCCAAAATCGGCTGCACCACCGTGCGCATCGTGCCCGGCGCGATGGTCGACTCGATGATCACCATCGTGCCCGACGAGAGATGTGAGACCAGGTCAGTCAGCGCGGCCCGCAGCGCCCGGTAGCGCGGTTTCCTCGTCGCCGCATCCACCGGCGTCTCGACCGCGATCAGCACGATTTGCGCATCCTCACAGGCGGCATAATCCGTGGTCGCACGCAGCGCCCCGGCCTCGACCACGCGGCGCACCAGTTCGGGCAGCCCCGGCTC
>CAZANJ010000003.1:0-21192 GCA_964486415.1 uncultured Anaerolineales bacterium | reverse complement strand
CACGCAGCGCCCCGGCCTCGACCACGCGGCGCACCAGTTCGGGCAGCCCCGGCTCATCGCCTTCGATGGGACACTCACCCCGGTTGATGGTCTCCACCTTCTCCTCATCGACATCAAGGCCCACGACCGGGAAACCGGCCTCGGCGAAGAGACAGGCCACCGGAAGACCGACATAGCCCAGGCCCAGCACGACCAGACGCGCCATATTTTCATCTATGTCGCGCCGCAGTGATTGATACAATTTAGCCCTCCAATTCATCAGACCGTGCAACGACAACCACACTGGAATTCTATAGTTACCGGCGAAACTTGGCGAGTCACCCGATCCTTGCGGAAATGCAAAACCTGCGATGTATGTGGATCAAACACCACCACGTCCTCAACCCCCTGGGCCAGATAAAAGTAAGGCGAGAGTTCGAGGTCTTTAGCCTCGTAGCCTTTGCTGATGACCTCCACAACGGCCTCTGGGATAAGGCTAATCGCCTCGCTTTTTTCCTCCTCGGACGGCTCTTCACAAAAAATGGCTATATCTGGCCGTTTCAATGAGCCGTCGGGGAAACTGATGTAGACATCGGAGATATGAATGCAGGCACAGGGCTCTTCGTCGGACGATTGCGGCAGCTTTTCGATGGAGGCGCGAATGCGGTCGATGGCCTCCTGGTGCTTCCAAACCGGATGAAATTCCCACACCGGAACGCCGCCCACGATCTCCAGCCGCACACCGGCCTCATCCGCCTGCAAGAACCGCTTGTCTATCTGCACCCTCTTCTCCCCAAATAGCTAACCGCACCATTCGCTATTCGCCATTCGCTATTCCATCACTATAGCTCGACCCGTGCGCCCGGAGCGCACCAGCGCCCGCGCCAGCCGCAGCGCCGCCAGTCCATCCCGCCCATCGACCGGCACCGGCTCGTCCTCCATCACCGCCTGCACGAAGGCCTCCAGTTCCGCCCTCAGCGGCTCATACTTGCGCAGCGGGTAGCGGATCACGCGCCCCTCGCTGACGCCGCGCAGAAAGCTGATGGCGTCCCAACGCTCCTTGTTCGCCTCGGCGTTCTCGTAAAAATAGAGATCCTGGGTCAAGTGATCCACCAGGAACATACCGCGCTCGCCCGTCACCGTCAACTCGCGCACCTTGGTCGGCGTCAGCCAGTTGACGTCCAGGATACCGATGGCGCCATCGTCCAGGCGCACGCTGCCGACCAGAATATCCTCGTAGTCGGAGTGAATCTCCTGCTCCGTCTCGGCATAGACCCGTGTCACTTCCTGCCCGGTGATGTAACGAATCATATCCAGATCGTGCGTCGCCAGATCGATCACCACGCCCACGTCGCGGATGCGGGCCGGGAAAGGGCCCAGTCGCCGACAGCGCACCTGGAAGATGCGGCCCAGCTCGCCGTTCGCCAGATGCTCCTTCAGCGCCTGCACGGCCGGGTCGAAGCGCACGATGTGGCCGACCATCAGCTTGCGCCCCAGTTCCTCCGATCGCTCAATCAGATCCCGCGCCTGCTCCTCCGTCTCCGCGATGGGCTTCTCGATCAACACATGACAGCCGGCCTCCATCGCCTCCAGCGCCACTTGATGATGAAACTCGGTCGGCACCGCCACGCTGACCACGTCGGGGCTGGCCTCGTCGAGGAGCTCTCGATAGCCAGTATAAGCCACGGTGTGGTGCAAGGTGGCGATCTGCTCGCCGCGCTCGGCGTCCATATCAGCCACGCCCACCAACTGCGCGGTGGGTATCTGGTCATAATTTCGGGCGTGGTGCTGGCCCATCATCCCCACGCCGATGACGGCGGCGCGCAAAGTTTTCTCTGAAGAATTCACTTCTATGTCCTCTCTCTCACTCTCAACCAGTTATGCTTTATTATACAAAACCCTCCGCTTGTAAGACTCGCGCTGCACCTCCAGATAATACTCACATCACAACACCTCACAAAAGCTTCGTGATATGGGCCTCTATTCTACGCAAAGCAGGCAAAATATCACCTTGCACCTGGGCAGTCCCAAAACGGAAACACTCGTATCGTGCTCCCTCGCTCTGGTACTTCAATTCCGTGTAATCGTTGTAAATCGCTTGTAGATCAGCCTCACGGGCCATATATGCATCTCGCAACCGATGATCTCGCCGCCCCGTATAACCCTTGGAAGTCAAGAACCACTCTACCAAATGTAATGCTGAATAGAATGCCCCTGTAACTATCCAATCCAGGTATGGCGTAGTTTCCAAATCCAGACTCTCTATGAAAGCCTTGTTATGTTCCGCTTGTTGAAAATGTTGCTCAGGAGAGGGCATTGGCTTTCAATCGAATGAACATATCACATTCATTGGGATTGACAAACTGCTCTAGCGATTCATCTTTGCGATCCAGAATATGAAAATCTACATCTAGGCCGGTGAAGACCTGCATAAAGCTCCATTGTCTATCCGCTAACTCGCGACGGATCTGAGGAGAAGAACGACTAACCACCGTCCACACATCTATCCCCCATCCCCGATCAACGACCACCAAAGCCTCAGCCTCTGCAACCGTGCTCAACATACGTCCCAGAACCATCACGGCCATCCAGGGATCAATCCACTGCCACACACTCTGAGCAGTAGGTTGGCTCATCACCCCTACGCCTACGCCGGCCGGCGTTCGCTCGACTCCTCGGTCGTCCTTAAATCCTTTCCTCATCTATCCGACCCCGCATTCCAGGTAAACTAACCCTCCAAAAAACCGTTCACCGCCGCAACGATGGCTTCCAGGTCATCCTGCGTCAGCGCCGGATGCACCGGCAGCGAGAGCACCTCCTCGGCCGCCCGCTCCGCCTCCGGCATACTCACGTCGTAGCCCAGCTCATTCACATAGTAGGTCTGCTGGTGAATCGGGACAGGATAATAAATGCCCGTGCCGATGTCCTGATCCGCCAGCGCCTCCCGCAGCGCGTCCCGCTGTCCATCGGGCACGCGGATGGTGTACTGATGAAAGACATGACGGTACCCATTCGGCGCTGTCGGCGTCGTCACCCCCGATAGATTCTCGGATAGGAATTGCGCGTTGGCGATCCGCGCCTCGTTGAACCGCTCCAGCTTCTGGATTTGCGCCAGGCCGATGGCGGCATGCACATCGGTCATGCGGAAGTTGTAGCCCAATTCATCGTGATAGTAGCGGCGGCGCATACCGTGCTGTCGAATGACGCGGCAATCCTCGGCGATTTCGTCATCGTCGGTGGTGATCATACCACCCTCAGCAGTGGTCATATTTTTGGTCGGATAGAAGGAAAAGCAACCAGTGCCGAAGCTCCCGGCTGAAGTTTCAGCCAGTGAGGATTCAGCCGCGTTGTACTCAGCGCCGTGGGCCTGGCAGGCATCCTCAATCACCGCAAGATCGTGCTTCTCAGCGATCTCCATGATCGCGTCCATATCGGCCATCAGACCAAACAGGTGTACGGGCATGATGGCCCTGGTACGCGGCGTGATGGCGGCCTCAATCTGCGCTGGATCGATGTTGAAGCTCACCGGATCAATATCTACAAAGACCGGCTTGGCGCCGGTGAAGAGGACACTATTGGCCGAAGAGATGAACGTGAACGGCGTGGTGATCACCTCGTCGCCGGGTCCGATCTCATGGGCCAAGAGCGCCACGTGTAGCGCCGTCGTGCCCGAGGTGGTGGCGATGGCGTGGCCTACGCCACACATCTCGGCGAAAGCCTCCTCGAAGGCTTTCACCTTCGGCCCCTGAGCCAACATCCCCGAATCCAGCACCTCTAAAACAGCCTGCTTCTCTTCCTTACCCATCAACGGTTTTGCAATCGAAATCATTCTATTTTCTCCCAGTCTGTTTTGCTCACCTCAATCCCGGTTCCACACGTCGGGCAAATCAACCTGACCGTCTCCCTGTCTCCTTGTCTCCCCGTCTCAGTGTCTCCTTCCAGCCGTTCTCCACAGGGGCAGACGAAGCCGCGCAGCCGCGCTGGATTGCCCCAGACCAGCCCATAATCGGGCACGTCGCGGGAGACGACCGACCCGGAGCCGATCATGGCCCAGGCGCCAACGGTCACGCCACAGATGATGACCGCGTTGGCCCCAATGGCCGCCCCGGTCTTAACCAGCGTCTCGCCTAGCTCCCAATCATCGGCCGCCTTGAGCGATCCATCGGCGTTGATAGCCCGCGGACGCTTGTCGTTGGTGAAGACACAATGCGGGCCGCAGAAGACGCCATCCTCCAGTGTGACACCGTGATAAATCGAGACATAGTTCTGGACCTTGACGTTGTCGCCCAGAATGACACCGGTGTCCACATATACACCTTTACCGATGATACAATTACGGCCTATCCGCGCCTCGGGCCGCACCTGCGCCTGGTGCCAGATCGAAGTGGACTCACCGATCTGCGCCTCCTCCGACACATCCGCCGTGGAATGGATTCTGACCTTTTCGTGCATATTCTCTCCTGGTTCTCCTGAAATTTTCTTGAAGTTAAATTGGCGAGAACAATCGCGTGCTCAGGCAAAAACTTCTGGATCAACAGTATCAGCGTAACTGTAGATTTCAATATTCAGCTTCTGCGCTACCTTCTCGGCCTGCGGGTCCACCATTGGCGAAATCACTATCGCTCGGTCAACTTTACGGTTATGCCGTTTCTCGTAGAAGCGCACTTTTCGCTCAAAAATGTACATATCCGACTTGCTCATCGACGACTTGATCTCACACACGATCAATAGACCATCCTGAACGATCACGTCCAACTCTACTTGATCAGGGCGCCCAAAAACCTCGCCATCGTCATCGAATTCGGTCACGTTGAGCACCTCAATGTCAAACGAATTCTCCAGAATACCCGCCAGCGCGTTGCGGAAGGATTGCTCTGTGTGTAGTCCCCAGCGCGATCCCAGCGCGCCGATGGTGCTATCGTGCTTGCGAGATAGCTCTTTTATCTCCTCCAGCATCGCATTAATAGTGGCCTGATTCTCATCCCACTTGCGGTTCTGCTCATCCCACTTGCGGTTCTGCTCATCCCACTTGCGGTTCTGCTCCTCCCGCATCTGGCGAAGCTCCCGCTGGTTCGCCTCCCACTTGCGCGTATTCTCCTCGCGGTCTCGACGCAGTTCATCCAAAACACGGTCGAAGCGGCTCTCCGTCTTCTCCCTGTCGGCGAAATGCTGGCGTGAGAGTTGCAGGATGAAACGCTGCACCTCCACATCCTGCTGCATAAGGACAGGCAACTCTTGCCTAACAATCTGTTTGATCTGTCGCTTCTCCATTTTTCTCACTCTCCCATCGTCGAACCGCCCTCATCCATCGTCCGGCCACATCACTACGAAACTTGTCCCTTCCGCTTTTACCTCCGGCAGTGGCAAAGAAGAATCCGTCTCGACCGAAAACCCCTCTTCCAGACAGGTCAGCTGAAATATCTCCATCGCCTCATTCCTGCCGTTGGTCTGCACCGCCACGTAGTCCCCCTCACGCACACGGGCCAGCGTCTCCTTCGCCGCCTGACGCAGCTCCCGGTAAACACGCAGCGAGGCCTGCATGTACTCCTTGGTCAACCGCGCCTTGAGCGTCAGCCCCTGGGGCGTGACGAAGTACTTCAACCGCCGCCGCTCCATCTGCTTGGCCTTGACGTAGCCTTTCTTGACCAGCCGCTTGAGATACCAGTTGACGGTGCCCACGGCCACGCCCAGTTGGGCAGCCAAGTTGGCCTGAGTGGTATCTGGATCTTGTTCCAGCGCCTCCAGAATGCGCAATTGGTGTTCTACTTTCGACATAATTGAATTGCGAATGGCAAATAGTGAATGGCGAATCGGGTCAAAATTCAACAGTTGAATTTTACCATCCTATGAAGAGGTGTCAAGCACGTCGTGGGCAGGGAAATCGTAGCAATTCCAAGGCCCTCCAGAGGCCGCCAGAAGCGCTCTGCGGCGTTATGCGAACTCATCAACCCCAAGGCGGCGGGTATGGAAACCCGCTCTACATAGCCAGAGGATGTAGGGTGGGTTTCCATACCCGCCGATTTTTGAATCGCTTCGAAACCCCGGGCAAAATCGGGATCACGCTATCCGCGCCAAAAGCGGGTCACTGCCGCCTCCACGCACTGCTCGACGGAGCCGTAGCGGACAAGTAATCCAGCGTGAGAAGGCGTATAAAAGGCTCCCTTGGCCGAAGGCGTCGCCAGTGTGCGAAAGCCCAGTTCTTGCATCGGCGCGACGACGACGCACATATCGGCCACCATTCGCCCGCCGCTGGCCTCGATAGTCCTCACCAGCCCAGCCTTCTCCGCTCGCTCCCGCACATCGCGAGCGGTCGTGATCCATAACGCCGCCCTCACCCACCGCCCATCCAACAGCCGCGCCACCCGCTCGATCTCCTCCAGGCTCGCGTGTGGACATCCGAACCAGACCAGATCGATCTCCCGCGCCTCGGCGTTGAGCGCAGCGTAGGCCGGCGCCAGGTCATCCACGATGAAAGCCTCGTGATCGGGCGCCAGCACATCCTGGGATCCGCGCTCCGCCTCGGGCGTGACGCCCGCGACGTGATAGAGCGCCACAGCGCCGCTGGCCGCCATCGCCGCCCCCAGCGCTTTCAGATCATTCAAGCCCATCTCGGCGCGATCCCCCAGTCCCTCGAAGTAGGGCACGCGGCTGCTGGCCGCTTGTCCGACCAGATAACCCAGTGCGCCGAAGTCAGAGCGGGTGCGCACAGGACAGCGTACATCCACACGCAGATTCGCACGACGGTTCTCGTCCAGATGAAGCCCGTAAGCAGCAGTGCGCCCGGTGATGGCCGCCGCCAGCGCGCTCGGCCCACCCTCGCGGTTGGTGCGCGCTCCAAGCACCGAGTTGGCATAGCTCACCGCCGAAGATTCGGCCCAGGCTACGTGCTCGCCCAACGCGGGGACGTTGCCCACCAGGTAGGGTGTGCAGGTGCAAGTAGGGCGCACGCCCAGCCGTTCGTAGGCATCAATCACGGCTTGCTGACGCCGGGCGAATTTTTCCGAGAAACCAAGCTCCCGCCAGGCTTGGAGATCGATGCCGGCCGGGTTTAGCGTGGAGGGGATACGAGCGCGTGCTCCCTGAGCGGCCCATTCGCTCAGGAAGGCCAGACCGGCTTGGCCGAGATTACGGTAGCTGACGCCTGCTACCTGGACGGAGTGCACCTCCGTCAGCCGCTCGGCGCCATAGATCGTGCCCAGGGTGACGATAATCTCCATCCCCTTGCGCACGCCGGGACCGAACTCACCGGCTGTCATAGCGCGCTCCTCAGGAGATAGTTTCAGCACAAACAACTCCTTGCTCGCCGATGCAACAACTGATCCGCGCAGTTCAGTCGTCTCCAAGCCCAAGCTTGTAGACCGCGCCCCTGTCCCAGCCGGATAGTTCAGCGACGCGCTTGGCGGCCTCGGGGCGGCGCAGGCCCTGTTCCAGCAGATCGTGCAATGCTTCCCGCACCTGATCTTCGCTCCAACGCCCGCCCTCCTCCGACATGCCGGCGATGACGAGCGTGAACTCACCGCGCGGCTCGACCTCATTGAAGTGACAGCGTGCCTCGGAGACAGTGCCGCGCCAGATTTCCTCGTACACTTTCGTCATCTCACGCCCGAGAGTCAGTGCGCGATCACCCAGCATCTCCTCGATGTCGATCAAGCTCGCGCACAGGCGGTGTGGAGTTTCGAAGAAAATCAGCGTATGCCGCTCACGCGCCACATCCTCCAACAGGCCTCGACGCTTGCTCTGCCGGCGGGGCAAATAGCCCAGGAAGAGAAAGCTATCGGTGGGTAGTCCGGAGACGACCAGGGCCGTCACCGGCGCCGTGGGGCCAGGCACCGGCGCCACCTGATACCCTCGTTCAATGGCAGTTTGGATCAGTTCGTAGCCGGGGTCCGAAAGGCCCGGCATTCCAGCATCGGAGATCAAAGCCACATCCCCCTCTTCCAGAGCGCTCAACACAGCCTCCAGCTTCGCGAGCTTGTTGCCCTCGAAGTAACTGGTGATGGGTGTATCGATCTCGTAGTGGCGGGTGAGTATACGCGCTCGGCGGGTATCTTCAGCAGCGATGAGGATAGCTTCTTCGAGAACGCGCAGGGCGCGGAGAGTGATATCCTCCAGGTTGCCGATGGGGGTGCCAACGATGTAGAGTATGTTCATAGTTATGCAGAATACAGACTGCAGATTGCAGATTGCAGTGAGGGGAAGCCTCTATGAGAGCGAGCGATGGGGCATGCCAGTGAGTAGCCCTTCGCGATCTTCGAAGACCTCTAGAACGTGCAGGCCACCGGTATCAATTTCGTAACGGCGGATCTCCTTGACATGGTCGGAGCCGCGCGTCTTCAGCACCACGATGGCCCGCCGCATAGCGCTCTCGATTTCCACATAGCGCAGCAAAATGATGTTATCCACGAGGAAAGAAAGGCCACCCTGGAAGACCGAGCGGTAATCGTTTGGGCCCTCTTCCCCCAGGAGCAGAGCGGTGATGTTCTCCCGCCGCAAGCCATTCACTACAGAGGTATACACTTGACGCAGCCCTTGTGTATCACTGGCCAAGCGGTTGAAATGGGATGCACTATCCAGCACAATTCGCTTGATGTTGGACTTGCGGATCGTGCGATCAATTAGGCTATCGGGGGAGCTCAAACTGGCCAAGAACACCTTTGGGGAGGTAAATATCATTTTAAGCAACCCCTCCGCCTCCAACTTCCTCAAGTCCCATCCGAGTGATTCGGCATCCCGATAGAGTGAATGGGGGAACTCCTCGAAGGATATGAAGAGTCCTGCTTCATGCTGCTCCGCCCCTTGGATGAGGAACTGAAGCGCGAGCGAAGTCTTACCCGTGCCAGGCGCACCTCGCACCAACGCCATAGAACCAGGTAAAAAGCCACCGTATAACATACTATCCAGCCCTTCACTGCCAGTCGCCACGCGCTTGTCATTGATTGGCTTGGTCATAATCTACCCCCTCAAACTCTCACTTCGCTTAAGCTGTCATCAGAATTCGGAAGTCTCAAGAGGCCCACTGCACAACGGATATTGGCGCTGTAGCGAACTAAGCTTCCCTTCTAAATAATCGGCGAGAGACTTCCGAATTCTCAAGTGGAAAACTCCTGTTGATACTTGAATTATAATCCGAGTTGTAATAGTTGTCTACCAAGCAATCATTGACGAGAGAGACAAGATGAGTATAATATCCTCAAAAGAGTAAAGCGGCTCGAGGCGACGCGGGTCTCTAGGATTTCGCGGGGTTTCGCTCTAAGGGGATTGTCAAATCCCCGCATTTTGTGGCACAGCGTCACTTTGTCCCTAAATGGGGCTCGGATTGCCAAATCCGAGCCGAGCACGGCTGACGCCACGCGAAATCCCAAAGAGCCGGCGACGCTCAGTAAAGAAGGAGGTAAGCTTCCCAATGATCGGTATTCTCACAGACACGACGGCCAGTATCCCAGAGCGCTTGGCGAAGAAGCTGAATATAGAGATTGTGCCTTACTACATTCATCGCGGATTAGAGACCCTGCGCGATATGGTGGACGTTAAACCGGCAGAGTTCGCGGAATGGCTAACCGAGGCGAAGCGTTTACCGACCACGTCTAATCCTGGCCCGGGGGATTACTTGAGGGGCTTGAAGAACCTCGCTCAACAGATGAAGGAGATCGTCGCTTTCACGATGACTTCTAAGGGCAGCGGCGCTTATCAGTCATGTCGTGCCGCTGTGGAGATATTCCAAGAACACGCCCCCGACATTCGAGTCGAGGTAGTGGACACATTCCAGGTGGCTATGACCCAAGGATGGGTAGCCATCGAAGCGGCTCGCGATGCCCTCGCCGGCCTCCGTTTCGATGAAGTGGTAGAAAGGGCACGCGGAGTCGCCCAAAAGGGAATGATGATCCAGACCGCCGACACGCTGCGCTATCTCCATATGGGCGGGCGCATCGGAAAAGCCCAGCATTTGCTGGGCTCACTGCTCAACATCAAGCCTCTGATCGGAATGCAAGAGGGAGAGATCGTAGCGCTAGGGACCGCCCGCAGCCGGTCCAAGGCCTACCGCCGCATAGTCGATCTGATGCAGCAACACGTGGGAAAAGACGCGCGCATAAAAGTCGCTTTTACCCACGTCGCAGCCTGGGACCGGATGGAAAAACTGCAAGCGATGGTGAGGGAACGCTTCGACTGTGTGGAGACTATCACAACTGAACTATCCCCCGCCCTAGCCGTCCACTCCGGACCGGGCACTGTAGGAGTAAATTTTTTCTCGCAGGACTAATCTCAAACCTCAACCTCAACTTCTTCTTCCTGCATCGCTGACGTTGCCATTTGCTCGCTCAGTTCCTTCCACTCTTCCCTCCGTTCAAATTCCAACCCATCCTCTCCGACATCGACTACGACCAGGTCGCCTGTCTTGAAATCGCCGCGCAGCAATCTGACGCTGAGAGGGCTCTCCACGTGACGCTGCAAAGCACGCCGTAGAGGCCGTGCGCCAAACTGCGGATCAAAGCCCTCGCGGGCCAACCAACCACGGCCTTCCTCCGTCAGCCTGACCTCCAGCCCTTGATCCGCCAAGCGCTCCGTGACCTCCTTCATATGCAAATCCACGATGAACTCCATATCCTCAAGAGTGAGATTATTGAAGATGATCACTTCATCGACGCGGTTGAGAAATTCGGGGCGGAAGGTCTTCTTCAACTTCTTTTTTATCTCGCGCCGATTACCATCCCCAGAGTTCTGCCCCTCATCGACCTGAACGAAGCCCAGTGTCCCACCCTTGTGGGCATACTCCGTACCCACGTTGGAGGTCATAATCACAACCGTGTTACGAAAATCCACAAGACGGCCCTGTCCATCGGTCAACTGCCCCTCATCCAAAATTTGCAGCAGCGCGTTCCAAACGTCGGGGTGGGCCTTCTCGATCTCATCGAACAGGATCACACGGTAAGGTCGGCGGCGCACCGCTTCGGTCAACTGGCCCCCTTGCTCGTAGCCCACATACCCAGGAGGGGCGCCAAATAGCCGCGAGACAGTATGCCGCTCCCGATACTCGCTCATATCGATGCGCACCAGGGCGTCCTCATCGTCGAAGAGGAACCAGGCCAGCACCTTGGCCAGCTCCGTCTTGCCCACACCGGACGAGCCTAGGAAGATGAAACTGCCGATGGGCCGGCTGGGATCCTTCATGCCGGAACGGGCACGCCGGATGGCGTCGGATACCGCAGCTACCGCCTCATCTTGTCCGATGATACGCTCCTGGAGCGCGTCCTCCATACGCAGCAATTTCTCAGCCTCAGTCTCCATCATCTGCGCCACTGGTATGCCGGTCCAACTTGCCACGACCTCGGCGATGTCCCTCTCCTCGATGGTCTCGTCAAGCTGATTCTCCTGTTGCCACATCTCACGTTTGAGGTTGAACTCGGCTTGGATATTGATACGCCTCGTCTTGAGTTCCGCCGCCCGTTTGTAATCCTCAACCGCGCTGGCGGCGTCGATCTCCGTCTGGAGCTGATGAAGCTCCGAGCGCATATCCTTCAGCTCCGGCGGGAGGGTGTGAAGCGCCACGCGCAGCTTGGCCGCCGCTTCGTCCATCAGATCAATCGCCTTGTCGGGCAGACGCCGATCAGTGACGTAACGGTGTGACAGGCGGGAGGCCGCTATGATGGAGGCATCGGAAATATGCACTTTGTGATGGGCCTCATACCGATCGCGCAGGCCGCGCAACATCTCAATGGTCTTCTCGACCGTCGGCTCGTCGACGAACACGGGTGCGAAGCGTCGCTCCAGCGCGCCATCCCGCTCGATATACTTGCGGTACTCATCCAGAGTCGTAGCCCCGATGCACTGCAACTCACCGCGCGCCAGGGCCGGCTTCATCATATTGGAAGCATCCAGCGCCCCCATGCCGGAACCCGCGCCGACTACGTTATGCAGCTCGTCGATGAAGAGCACCACTTCCCCATCGGAGTTCTGGATTTCCTCGATGGTGGCCTTGAGACGCTCCTCGAACTCGCCGCGGAAACGGGAACCGGCGACCATCGCGGCCAAATCGAGCTGCACGACCTGACGGCCCATCAGAATCTCCGGCACGTCATCCTCGGCGATCTTCTGCGCCAGGCCCTCTATGATGGCCGTCTTGCCCACGCCCGGCTCGCCGATCAGCGCGGGATTGTTCTTGGTGCGGCGACAGAGGATCTGGATCACGCGCAAAATCTCACTATCTCGCGCGATGACCGGATCCAGCTTGCCCTCACGCGCCATCTGTGTCAAGTTGCGACTGAACTTCTCCAGCACCCGGTAGCGCACTTCGGCCTTACGATCCTTTACCTTCTTCCCACCGCGCACCTTTTTTATGGCGCTCAGAATGCGGCTCTTGGTGACGCCCGACTCGCGCAGGATACGCGAGACAGGAGTATCCCGCTCGCTGGCTATGGCCAGGAAAATGTGCTCCGTCGAGATGTAGTCATCCTTGAGCTGATTGGCCTCGCCGTTGGCGCGATCGAGCACCCGCTTGACGCGCGGAGTGATAAACACCTGGCCCATGCCCCCGCCTCCATAGACGTTGGCCTTGGGGCTTGACTCCAACTCCTCATCGAGCCGTTGCATTATAAGGTCGGCATCCGCGCCCATGTGCTCCATCAATTGTGGGACCACCCCATCGGGCTGCTCCAGCAACGCCACCAGAATATGCTCGGTATCGACCTGCGTATGCTCGTAGCGCGCCATAATCTGAACCGCTCGCTGGGCCGCTGCCTGTGCACGCTCCGTGAAACGATCAAGTCTCATCATCAACCTATTATCCTCCGGGAAAAATTGACTCGCCTGGGAAAACTGCGTTACTGCTCCGAGGAGATTACCAAATCCCCGCTTTTCGCTGCCAAGAGGCTTGGATATGACAATCCAAGCCGAGCAGACACAGAAAACCTGGGAGAATGAAATTGAAATTGTCACTGCGAAATGTGTTTATACTTCCGTATTACGTTCGATTGTAACACGACGGTGGGGAACGGGCAAATCAGTTGACAGGAACCCAAAGAGCGCTATAATAATGCCAGACGTTAAAATAACCAACTCATTGATCGGGACGAGTACCGATCCGGAAGGACACAGAGAGAAGGAGCCAGCGGCTGGAAGCTCCTTCGACCGGAAGATCGGGAAAACCCCCCGTGAGAGAGTTCCTCAAATCACATGTTTGCAAAAAGGTGAGAGTATGGAACTCCGGGCAGGCCCGTTATCGCCTCAAGAGTGCCACGGCATCCGCTGTGGAACTTGGGTGGAACCACGTGGGATTGTACCCCGCGCCCCAAGGGCGTGGGGTTTTCGTTTTGTATCTGAACGATGAAGGAGGTGATCGAGATGACTGAAGGTGAAACTGAGACAAAATCACGCGTTAAGCTATTGACGAATCGATCACCTATTGAGGAGGAAGAACATGTCTGAAGAACATCAGGACGAGAATGGTCATTTGCACCGTGTCCGCCACTCGACGGCGCACGTGATGGCCCAGGCGGTACTGGAAAAATTTCCCGAAGGCAAAGTCGCCATCGGCCCAGCCATCGAAACCGGATTTTACTACGATTTCGATCTACCCCGTCCGCTGACGCCGGAGGATCTGGAGGAGATCGAGGAGCGTATGCGCGAGATCATCGCCGAGGGCTATGATTTTGTGCGCGAGGAGCTCGATGAGGAGGAGGCGAAAGAGGTCTTCGATGATCAGCCCTACAAGCTGGAGCTGATCAAGGACATCCTCTCCGGCGGCCTGGAAGAGCACGGCGAGCCCGTCGAGGGAGAAATTGAGCTCTCTATCTACCGAGACGGCCCCTTCGTCGATCTTTGCCGCGGGCCTCACGTCGATAATACCGGCGAGATCAACCCCGAGGCCCTCAAGCTGCTCAATGTGGCCGGGGCTTACTGGCGCGGCGACGAGAGACGCCCGATGCTCCAACGCATCTACGGCACGGTCTGGGAGACGGAGCAAGAGCTGAAAGAGTTCCTTGAATGGCAAAAGGAGGTGGAGAAACGAGACCACCGCCGGCTGATCAAGAAACTGGACCTGATCAGCTTCCACGAGGAAGGCGGCCCTGGGTTGGCCTACTGGCACCCCAAGGGCGGTCGCATCCGCGAGGTGATCGAGGATTTCTGGCGTGCGCAGCACCGCGCGGGCGGCTACGAGCTCGTCTTCACGCCCCACATCGGCAAGGCGGAGCTATGGCAATGCTCTGGACACCTCGACTTTTACGAGGAGGGAATGTACTCCCCGATGGACGTCGAAGGTCAGGATTACTACCTGAAACCGATGAACTGCCCCTTCCACATTCTGATCTACCAGACGGACATCCGTTCCTATCGTGATCTGCCGCTGCGGTGGGCGGAGTTGGGGACGGTCTACCGCTACGAGCGCAGCGGCGTGCTCCACGGTCTGCTGCGCGTGCGCGGCTTCACACAGGATGACGCTCACATCTTCTGCACGCCGGAGCAGATTGAGGATGAGATCCTGCGCGTGCTCGATTTCAGCCTTGATATGCTGCGTAGCTTTGGCTTCAGTGAGTTCAAGGTCGAACTGAGCGTGCGCGATCCCGACGCGCCGGAGAAATACGCCGGCGAGGACGGGATGTGGAAGCAGGCCGAGGCCTCGCTGCTTGAGGCCATCAAGGCCCGCGATCTGCCCTACGAGCGGATTGAGGGCGAGGCGGTCTTCTACGGCCCCAAGATCGACATCAAGATCAAGGATGCGCTGGGCCGTATGTGGCAGTTGACGACGATCCAGTTCGACTTCAACGTGCCGGAGCGCTTCGATATGACCTACATCGGCGAGGACGGCCAGCAACACCGTCCCTACATGGTCCACCGAGCGCTGCTGGGCAGCATCGAGAGATTCTTCGGCATCCTGGTGGAGCATTACGCCGGGGCCTTCCCGGTCTGGCTCAGCCCGGTGCAAGCAGTGCTGATTCCCATCGTCGACCGGCACGTCGAGTATGCCGACGCGGTGGCGGAACGGCTGCGTGCGGCGGGGCTGCGCGTCGAGGTGGATGATTCCAACGATCGTATGCGAGCCAAGATCCGCAACGCACAGGTGGAAAAGGTACCTTATATGCTCATCGTCGGCGACCGCGAGATCGAAGCGGAGCAGGTCAACTTGCGTCTCCGCAACGAGGAGGTCAAAGGCGCTATGTCCATCGACGAGTTCATCGCGCTGGCACAAGAAGCGATAGAGAAAAAGCGTGAGTTGTAGGGCTTAATTGTGTGTGAGTGGGGATACAAGATGCCCCCTCACACACAGCAGCTTTTTTAGGTTTGAGTTGACACCTTCCCCCAGTTGTGCTATCATAATGTGCAAGTTGTATTATCCCCCTATACATTAATCGTTCTATAAAAACTGAGGAGGTAAACCTAATTAGCACGAAATCATATCGCGTTAACCGACAGATTCGCATTTCCCGAGTACGGCTTATCGATGCTGATGGCGAAAATCGGGGAGTTGTGCCCCTTGAGGAGGCCAAGAACGCAGCCATTTCCACCG
Source organism: uncultured Anaerolineales bacterium (assembly GCA_964486415.1). GTDB lineage: Bacteria > Chloroflexota > Anaerolineae > B4-G1 > B4-G1 > CAZANJ01. Next base: position 5,714 of record CAZANJ010000003.1, on the reverse strand, counting down.
GTCTGGACCTGGTGGAGGTAGCGCCTAATGCCAGGCCACCTGTCGTTCGGGTTATGGACTATGGCAAGTTCAAGTATGAGCAGGAAAAACGAGCTCAGGAGGCACGCAAGGCCCAAAAGCAAGTTGAGGTCAAGGAGATTCGCCTGCGTCCCAAGACCGCCGAGCACCATCGCGATTTCAAGATGCGGCGTGCCAGGGGATGGCTGGAAGACGGGATGAAAGTCAAGGTGCGTATCCGCTTCCGAGGACGCGAGATAACTTACCCCGAGATCGGCCGAAACCAGTTAAGGGAGATCGCCGAAGAGCTTTCAGACGTGGCGGAGGTCGAACAGAGGCCCAGTCTGGACAGGTATTCTATGTTGATGGTTTTGTCTCCCAGGAGAGATCAGGGTTGAGTGCTAAGGTTAAGCTAGAGTTGAATTCAAGGATTGAAGTTGAGGATTTCAAAGGAGTAACTAAGCAGTGAGAGTTAAAGATGGAGGAAGTAAACGAAAACGGCATAAGAAAGTTCTTCGGCAGACCAAAGGATATTGGGGAACCCGGAGCAAACTTTTCCGCAGGGCCAACGAAGCATGGCTGAAGTCACAGTGGTACGCTTACCGAGATCGGCGGCAGCGACGCCGAGATTTCCGAAGACTATGGATCACGCGCATCAATGCGGCCTCCCGCTTGAACGGAATGCCTTATAGTCGCTTCATATATGGCCTGAAGCAAGCCAACGTGGAATTGGACCGCAAGGTTTTGGCCGACATCGCAGTGCGAGATGCGGATACATTCGCCCAGATCGTTGAGGTGGCCAAAGACGCAGTTGCTTAAACTGGACAGGCCAGAACCCAAGGTGATTTCAGATTACCAAATTCTTTCTCAACACACAAGAATTTTGTCGGTTAGGCCGTAATTGCGCAGTCGCTGTACCCAATAGGTCCACTTGGAGAAGAACTAAGGAGCCCCAAAAGGCTCCTTTTTTGCTTACTTGGGACTGCATCCATCAAGAACGTTGAGGTAATTCATGGATGGCAAACAGGAGATAATCAAGGTTTTCCTCACGTTGACCGACACTTTCCAGCGTATGGGGTATCAAACTCAAAGCGCCTCATCCGTACTCACATCCATCGGCTCCGACAGAAGATAGAACCAGCCCCTTCGGATCTATCTCTCCTGCGCACCGTGCGCGACCAGGGGTACATATTGTCCACCTGATGCCTGGCGCAAGCACAATAAACGAGAGAGGTATCATCTAAATATTGACAAGAAGCAATGCCGTGCTATACTTTAACCCTGTTCCAACACTTTACCGCTGATAATTAAAAGAGGCTGACTTTGACATGACAACCAAAATTGTGACTGACAGCACCTGCGACCTGCCGGAAGAAATCATCACCAAGCACGACATAACCATCGTGCCTCTATACATCAATATGGACGGGGAGAGCTACCTGGACGGCGTTGAGCTCTCGCGGCAGGAGTTTTACGAACGCTTACCCACTTGTGAGAGTGTACCGACGACCTCAGCACCAGGGCCGGGGCGTCTCACCAAGGTCTACGAGCGTCTGGCAGAAGAAGGCGCTACCGAGATCATCTCCATCCACATCTCCGCAACGCTGAGCAATATGGTCAATGTCGCACGTATGGCGGCAGACGCAGTGAAAGACATCCCAGTGACAGTGGTAGACTCCTCACAGACCACCATGGGAACCGGGCTCTTAGTGCAAGCGGCGGTCGAAACGGTCAAAGCTGGTCGCTCGGTGGCCCAGACAGTGGCCACATTGGAGGAACGAGCGCAACGCACCTACACCTTCGCCGCCCTGGACACCCTGGAATTCCTGCGCCGCAGCGGGCGCGTCGGCTGGCTTCAGGCCGGCCTGGGCGCCTTGCTCAAGATCAAACCGCTGCTGAAGATGCACCAGGGAGAGGCCACGACGGAGAAAGTGCGCACGACACGAGGAGCTTTCAACAGATTGAGCGATCTGGCAAGTGAACTCGCACCACTGGAGCAATTGGCCTTAGTCCACACCCACGCCCAGGACAAAGCGGATAAGTTAAGACGGCATATCCGTGACTTAATTCCGGAGCGAGAACAAGAGCCACTGATCGGAGAAGTGACACCCGTCATCGGTGCACACGTTGGTCCCAACGCTGTTGGGCTGGTCTGCGTGAAAGCGCCGGGAACGTAGAGGAAGGAACTCCTCTGACAAGTCTCACTGTCGGCCTGATCGCCGACACACACGTCCCCTACCGCATGAAGCGCTTGCCCAACGCGCTGTTCGAAGCGCTGGAGGGCGTGAATATAATACTGCACGCCGGCGATGTGGATGACCCTGCGGCCCTTGAACCGCTGCGACGGCTGGCACCGGTCCACGCGGTGCGCGGTAACATCCACCTGATGGATTTCTCCGATGGCGGCGCCTCACTGCCAGCCGTGCTCAAACTCCACCTGACCGAGCGGCACGTTGTGCTCACGCACGGCCACCGGCCCGGGTTGCTAGGCTTTGGGCTCAAGTGGTGGGACCTGGTCGTGCGCCTCTCGGGCCGGGGCGACCAGGTCCTCCTCAACCAGTTGATGGCCCGCCGCCTAGCTCGCCTCTATCCCGATGCCGACGTGATCGTCTTCGGCCACTCACACCGGCCCTACCTGGAATGGAAAAAACGCACCATTTTGATTAACCCCGGCGCGGTCTGTCCCACGCGCGGAAGCCGCCCGACCATAGCGCGACTGGAATTGGGACAAGGCAAGCCACGGGCGAAGTTCGTGTCATTACCCGCGCCGTCCGGGCGGGCACAGAGTCCCGCCCCTACGATGGCCACCCAACCGAAAGGAGCGAAAGATGATACCTAACCAATGGTATGTGGTGATGGATTCAAGCCAGGTCAAACAGAAGCCCGTGGGCGTGACGCGCATGGGCGAGAAGCTGGTCTTCTGGCGCGATCATAGCGGCGCGGTGAGCTGCTTGCGCGATAAATGCGCCCATCGCGGCGCCGAGCTCAGCAAAGGCAAAGTGTACCACGGTCAGCTACAATGTCCCTTTCACGGCTTCGAGTATGACGCATCGGGAAGCATCACCAAGATTCCGGCCCAAGGCAAGGATGCACCCGTGCCGGAACGATTCAAAGTACACAGCTACCCCACACACGAGGCCCACGGCCTCATCTGGATCTGGTGGGGCGAGAACCCGCCTCAGAATCTGAAAGCGCCGCGATTCTTCGACGACATCGACGAGGCTTTCTCATATGGCCGAGCCTACGATCCCTGGGAGACCCATTACTCCCGCGTGATCGAGAACCAGCTCGATGTGGTGCACCTGCCCTTCGTGCATCACAACACCATCGGCCGGGGCGGGCGCACGCTGGTGGACGGCCCCGGCGTGGAGTGGGTTGACGAGGACATGTTCTTCGTCTACGTTTACAATCGAGTGGATGACGGCAAACCGCCGCGCCGCGCCGACGAGGTGCCCATCCCCGATCCGAGGAGCGATTTCAGGCTGGAGTTCATCTTCCCGAACCTGTGGCAGAATCACATCGACGAGGATGTGCGGGTTGTGGCCGCCTTCGTCCCGGTGGACGCGGAGCACACCTTGCTCTATCTGCGCTTCTACCAGAAATTCATGCGCCTGCCACTGCTCCGCGAGGCCCTCAACGCGCTGGCGATGCCCTTCAACCTGTTCGTCGCGCATCAAGATCGGCGCGTGGTGGAGACGCAGCAGCCCAAGCCCTCCGCGCTGAGAATGAAAGAGCAATTGATCCAGGGTGACCGCCCCATCGTCGAGTATCGGCGACGGCGCAAGGAATTGATGGAAGAAGCGGGCGTAACCACCGCCCGCGAAAAAAGCATGGGAGAATAGCCTACATGAAGCGCAGCTTGATTTTGCTTTTTGCCTTTGTATTCGTCGATGTGTTGGGTTTCAGTCTGATCCTGCCGCTTTTACCCTACTACGCCGAGACGTTTGACGCCACGCCGACACTGGTCGGGCTGCTGCTAGGCGCCAACGCTCTAACCCAGCTCATCGGTGCGCCCATCCTGGGCCGGCTCTCCGATCAGTATGGACGACGTCCGCTCCTGATCCTCAGCATCGCTGGCACAGTGATCAGCTTCCTGATGCTGGGCTTCGCCGATGCGCTGTGGGTACTTTTCGCCAGCCGGGTCATCGATGGCCTTCTAGGCGGCAACGTCTCCCTGGCGCAGGCCTACATCACCGATGTGACCGACAAGGAGGACCGCGCCAAAGGGCTGGGCCTCATCGGGGCCTCTTTCGGGCTGGGCTTCATCTTCGGGCCGGCGCTAGGAGGCACGCTGAGCGCCGACGGGAATTACGCTCTACCGGCCTTTGTGGCCGCCGGACTGGCTACCCTCAACCTGCTGGGCGTGCTCCTCTGGCTGCCGGAATCGTTGCCACCGGAGAAACGGGGTGAGAGAGCGCATAGCCCACGCGCGAAATTCTCGGCCCGCGCCCTGTTCGAGGCGCTGAACCGCCCCTGCGTCGGCCCGCTGCTGAATGTGGCTCTCATCTACGGCCTGGCCCTCACCACCTTCGAGACCATCTTCTCACTTTTCGCCCGTGCGCGGTTGGGACTGACCGCCCAGACCACCGGCTACGTGCTCACCTACGTGGGAGTGCTCGTCGTCGCAATGCAGGGCGGCGGTATCCGGCTGCTGACCGAGCGCTTCAGCGACAAACAGCTCATCTTCGGCGGCGCCGTGATTTTGTCATTTGCGCTGCTGGGCTGGGCGCTGACACCGAAGCTGAAGGTGTTGCTGATCGTGCTGGCGCCGCTCGCGCTGGCTTCTGGTATGCTCCGCGTCTCAGTCAACAGCGCTATGACCAAATCGGTCTATCCGGAGGAAGTCGGCGGCATCCTGGGCCTTTCGGCCTCGATGGGCAGCCTGACGCGCGTGGTCTCGCCCATCGTCGGTTCATTCCTGCTCGACAATGTGAGCCCCTCGGCGCCAGGCATCGTCGGCGCTTTGCTGATGGCCGGGCTGAGCTATTACGTCTGGCGGCGGGTGCTCTTCGTCCCCGACATAGAATGCCCACAAGGAGAAAGCGAGGCACTCCGGCCAGCGCAAGCGACTTAGAGCGCCCCCGCTTACCTTTCGGGTAACGACACCGATCTACAGTAGGATCAGGAAAAGGAGACATTATGACCAAGTTAGCAAAGATGAAATGTACCGCTTGTCGCGGCGAGGACCCGCCTTTGACAGAATCAGAAATCGCCGCAATGAAACCCCAGGTTCCCGACTGGAAACTGAAGGAGCAAGACGGCGTCAAACGCCTGGAGCGAACCTTCAAGTTCCGCAACTTCGTCGAGGCGCTTAACTTCACCAACCAGGTCGGCGAGGTAGCGGAGGAAGATGGACATCATCCAATTATCACGCTTACCTGGGGCCGGACGACTGTTGTATGGTACACGCACAAGATCAAGGGCCTGCACGAGAACGACTTCATCATGGCGGCCAAGACGGATGAGGTCTACGCGAAGTAAATCGCAACCTAGAATTCAGCAGATCCCAAAAAGGGGCAATGCGCCTGAACAGAACTTGAACCAAAATGACTACGTTCTATTACATCTCCATCGGCCTTGCTATTCTGTGCTCGGTGCTCTACCACATTTTCATCAAGCTGACGCCGGGCAACGTCCATCCGGTGGTCTCCTTGATCGCGACCTATGGAATGGCGGCCATCATCTGTTTCGGGCTGCTGCTCCTCTTACCCCTGAAA
>CAZANJ010000002.1:0-27682 GCA_964486415.1 uncultured Anaerolineales bacterium | reverse complement strand
AGAAAGCCTCTGGTGGCCTCTGGAGGGCCTTAGAACCGCTACGATTTCCCTTCTCACATCACTATTTGCTCAAATCTCACTTTATGGTACAATTCATCAGCTTTGGTAAAACACACGCCACCTGACCGACGAGGCCGTGCCAGGAACAGCCAACCTGGTCCCTTGGCGGAGAGATGGAGGCGGAGGAAAAAAACGGTAAAGGAGGTTCCCCAATGGCTGTTGTTTCTATGAAAGCGCTCCTGGAAACAGGAGTGCACTTCGGTCACCGCACCCGGCGATGGCATCCCAAGATGGCCCCTTACATCTTCACTGAGCGAAAAGGGGTGCACATCATCAATCTACAAAAGACCATCGCTGCCCTTGAAGAAACTTACGAATTAGTCCAAGATACGGTTGCTGCTGGCGGGACAATACTCTTCGTAGGCACCAAGCGCCAAGCCCAAGCGACAATCGCCCACGAGGCAGAGCGCTGTAGAATGCCCTACGTCAACTTGCGCTGGCTAGGTGGCACATTAACTAACTGGCGCACTATTCGACAGCGCATCGACTACTTGCACACGCTAGAAGCGCGACGCGATCGAGGCGACTTCGATCTCTTGACGAAAAAAGAGGCACTGGAAAAAGGGCGAGAAATCGAGAAGTTGAATACAAGATTGGGAGGCATAAAGGAGATGCGTGAACTCCCAGACTTGCTCTTTGTCGTGGATATTCAGCGCGAAGCGACAGCAGTGGCAGAAGCCGACAAATTAGGTATCCCCATCATCGCGATGGTAGACACAAACTGCAATCCCAATATGATAGACTATGTGATACCTTCCAACGATGATGCCATCCGCGCCATTCGGCTGATCACAGCCACTATAGCCGACGCCGCGCTAGAGGGACTCGCACAGCAAAAGGCATATGAAGAAGAAATTATGCCGGAGATCGAAGAGTTGAGCGTCGAAGATGAAAAATACCTTAGCGCTGCTACCTTGGCCCGCCTCAAGGAGCTATCCTTTGAGGGAAAAGAAGAAGCTGAGGAAAACGAAGAGGCAGGTTAGGGCCCAACCAACGAAATCCTTGTAAATTAAGCAAGAACCTGGTGAATAGGAGTTCTTTTTGAGTTATGGCTCTGCCAGGTTATAGGACTTAGTAAAATTTTTGCACAATGAGCTTAGTCATCAGAGTGTGGTCTTAAGATACTGAAACTGAAGACCCGCTTTTTACGAGAGTGCCACCACAAGTTTACATCGGACAAAAAGGAGAACGAACCTTGGAAGTTACTGTATCCATGATCAAGGAATTACGAGAAGCGACCGGCGCTGGCGTGCTGGACTGTCGCAAGGCACTGGAGGCAGTCGATGGAGATTATGAAAAAGCCGTCACTAACCTACGCGAAAAGGGGTTAGCAGAAGCGGCCAAGAAAAGCAGCCGCACAGCCTCTGAAGGGTGCGTTGAAGCCTACGTACACCATGGTGATCGCATCGGTGTGATGCTAGAGCTGAACTGCGAGACCGATTTCGTCGCCCGTACCGATGAATTCAAAGACCTAGCGCACGAGCTAGCGCTCCATATCGCATTCGCTGCCCCAAGATATCTCACTCGTGAGGATGTACCCGAAGAAGTTCTCGAAGCTGAACAAGCTATCTATCACAAGCAAGCGCTGGAAGAAGGCAAGCCAGAGCATATTGTGGAGCGTATAGTCGAGGGCCGCACAGATAAGTTCTACGAACAGATCTGTCTAATGGAACAGCCATTCGTCAAGGACAATGACATCACCGTCCAGGATTTGATCAATGACGCTGTCCTAAAGCTTGGCGAGAACATTGTCCTAAACCGTTTCGCACGTTACGAAGTGGGAGAGGACACACAATAACCTCAAATATCCCAATTGACACATAGGTCGAATAAGCAAACCGACTTTACGTGCTGTTTCTGAGGCAGAAAAAGATTATGAGCACTGCAAAATATAGACGGGTCCTACTCAAGATAGGCGGTGAATCGCTAGCAGAGCCTAACGGCTTCGGCATCAGCCCTCACATGGCAGAGGAAGTAGCCGCCAAAATCCAGAATGTACACAACCTAGAAGCTGAAATCGCTATCGTCCTTGGTGCAGGCAATATTTGGCGTGGACGTGATGGGCTTGCACACGGTATGGATCGGGCCACAGCGGATCATATGGGGATGCTGGCGACGGTGATGAATGCCCTAGCTCTTGCCGATGCTTTGGAACGACTAGGGAGCACCATTCGTGTGCAGACTGCCATTGAAATGAGGGCTATCGCCGAGCCTTACATCAGGCTGCGAGCGATCCGTCATCTGGAAAAAGGACGCATAGTAATCATCGGCGGGGGCACAGGCAATCCCTACTTTACCACCGACACAGCTGCCGCGCTCAGGGCGATGGAAATTGACGCTGATTTGCTGATCAAAGCTACAAAGGTAGATGGTGTTTACTCTGAAGACCCCCATGAAAATCCAGACGCCGAACGGTTTGGACATCTCGCCTATATGAAAGCGCTCGAAATGCGCGTGGGCGTGATGGATGCTACGGCAATATCCCTTTGCATGGAAAATGATCTCCCCATCATCGTGCTCAATATGTGGCAGCCACATAGCTTGGAGCAAGCAGTTCTGGGAGAACCGATTGGCACATTGATCTCTAGATAACGGCTATGACTATGGATAAAGAATTACTAAAAGAGACAGAGAATCGTATGCGCAAAACGGTCGAGATACTGATGTCTGATCTCCGCACCGTTCGCACTGGACGGGCCACTCCGGCTCTAGTAGAACAGGTGATGGTAGATTACTACGGCACACCGACGCCACTCAACCAACTGGCCGTCATATCTGCACCAGAGCCGAGCCTGCTCACAGTCCGCCCCTACGACCCTCAATCGCTGGAGGACATCGAGCGCGCAATACTCAAGTCTGACGTCGGCCTAACACCTTCCAACGATGGTCGCATCATCCGCCTTCCCATCCCAAGATTGACAGAGGAAAGGAGGGTGGACCTCACAAAGAGGGTTCGTAAACGCGTAGAGGAAGGAAAGGTAAGCCTCAGGAATATTCGACGTGACGCGCTGGATGATCTACGCGAGCTAGAAAACGAGAAGTTGATCTCCGAAGATGCCTTCTATCGTAGCAAAGACCGCCTCCAGGATATAACAGATCGCCACACTGAAGAGATGGATAAAATCAGTGACCGCAAGCAACGGGAGATCATGGAAAGCTAGACCGTTCCAGAAAAGTAATTCCCCAAATGACTAATTTCCAGTGAAAAGCTTCAATTTTGGGCGAGTTCAGTTTTATTCTGGATATTCCCTAGCACTGACCTGATATCCCCTCACATCCATCAATCCACGAATCATGCCCTCTGACAAAACACAGGACAATCAGCGTTATCCACCTCTAGAGAAAGTACCGGAGCACGTCGGTATCATTATGGACGGCAACGGGCGCTGGGCTAGAAGGCGTGGGTTACCTCGGCTGGCCGGACACCGAGCAGGAACTGAAAATTTGCGCAGAGTACTACGCGCAGCAGTTGAGTTCGGGGTTTCGGTCCTCACCATCTATGCCTTCTCGACAGAAAATTGGGATCGACCAGAGAGAGAGGTTAAGGGCCTGCTGTCTATCATAGAACAGGTGATCGACCGAGAACTGTCCAGGCTAAACGAGCAAGGTGTTCAGTTGCGCCATATCGGTCGTCTGGAGCGGATTTCCCCAGAGTTGCAGCAAAAGGTCAAACACGCCATCGAATTGACTCAAGATAACCAACGCTTAATTCTCAATGTGGCCTTCAACTATGGCGGTCGAGCCGAGATTGTAGATGCAATACGGGACATCATAACTGACAAGGTCCCGGCTGATCAGGTAGATGAAGAACTTGTTAGCCAATATCTTTACACAGCCGGGATACCCGACCCCGACATGATCATTCGCACCAGTGGAGAGATGAGGATTAGCAACTTCCTCATCTGGCAAGGAGCATACGCAGAGTTTTATACAACCCCCACGCTGTGGCCCGATTTTGACAAAGACGAGTTCTACAAAGCGCTGAAGGACTACAAACAGCGCGAACGCCGTTTTGGGATACTCCCTTAAGTCATTCCAGTGATATCGTCCATTCGAGGTGACTGATTCCCCCCCAAGGGAATTTAAACTTGGGCGATATGCTTTTCGGGCCTCCTTTAGAAAGCCAAACAGCGCGAATAGCTTCCCACATCAACGCTCAGTGCGATGGGTTCAAAGAATGCTTCGCAGGTTGTCTCCGTTTAATACTCCTGAAGCGCAGGCTCTATGAACAAGCTTAGATATGCGGTTTCTTTAGCGGGCCGAGTTACCACACCGGGCGTGGCAACGGTGTAGAAGCTGCCATGCCATCTTGAAAAGTCTAAGAGTTTAAGAGAATCTAGGATCCTCACTTGTTTGAAAGCTCACATTCCGCACTTATCACTCAAGATGAATGCTTGCCCAGGTCTATATGCAAACGGTTGCAGCCATGAACGCTCATTACGACCACTGTCAAAGTGCTTCGGCGTCGTGTTAAACTCACGTCTTATCACCGCTGTAATTCTAATCCCGATCGCCATTGTGTGCATCTGCGAGGGCGATTGGCTGTTACTAGCTCTGGTAACACTGCTGCTGACATTGGCAGTAGTTGAGTTTTGTCGTCTGGTAGCTCGCAACGGCTTCAGACCAACAACCGCCCTCAGCATCGGACTTGTGTGGATTCTACTACTGAATGCTCAATTCCCAACTTTAAGCTTGCTACAACCCGGCTTGGCCGTGATCCTACTCGGTTCCTTAGCGTGGCATGTGTTCCACCATCAACGTTATCAAGTTGCAGATTGGACACTAACCGTAACGGGGGGACTTTACCTGGGATTGTGCGGGGCTCACTTGATCGCCCTACGCCAGGCGCCGAATGACGGACTGGGATGGACTCTGATAGTGATAGCATCCACTGCATTCGTAGACAGTGGGGCCTACTTCGTTGGATCGACTTGGGGACAGCATAAGTTATCCCCCACCCTGAGTTCAGGCAAAACCTGGGAAGGATACATCGGCGGTGTAATCGTCGGCACGTTAGCGACCATCTTATGGAGCTTACTATGGCGCGCTCACCTTGGGCCGAGCACACCCATCGGAGGCAAACATGGCCTCTTTTTAGGCTTATTTATCGCTACATTGACGCCGCTGGGCGATCTCTCTATCTCTATGATCAAGCGTCAAGTTGGAGCAAAGGACAGCGGTCACCTGTTCCCTGGTCACGGCGGTGCTCTAGATCGAGTGGATAGCATGTTATGGGCAGCGGTAATCGGTTATTACTATGTCTTATGGTTCACAATCTGAAACTGCCATCTATGAAAAGCTCGCAGAATGATCTCAACGAACAAGTTGAAAGTTAAGTTAAAAGTGAGAGGAGACTAAGATGAATGAAAGAGAACGACTGGTGCGCGATATATACCACAAAGGGGTCATCTTCTGCAAACCCGAAACTCCCCTCCAGGAAGTAGTTCGAGTGATGGCAGATACAGAGATCCATGCCATCATGGTGGCCGAAAGAGAAGGTGCGCCTCCTGTAGGAGTAGTATCCCATACAGATACCATCTCTCACTATGGGGAGGATTTAACAGCCTTTCAAGCCCGTGATGTGATGACTCCTGAAGTCATCAGCATATCGGAGAACGCCACAGTGGAGGAAGCAGCCCAAAAGTTATTGGAGAGCCACATTCACCGCTTGCTAGTGGTGGATAAAAATGATAAGCCCTTGGGGATTCTTTCGACCACCGATATCATTCGTGAAATGCGCGGCGCTCGATGGGTATGGTATCTTGATTGAGACAAATCAAAACGGGCAAGGTCAGGAAACACAAGTAACACACACAGGAGAAACTTATGGTTGACCAAATCATCACTATTGAGAGACATATTATTGAGCAAGAGAGAGAACATCCAGAAGCGACCGGGGTATTTTCCAGCTTGCTATACGACATGGCTCTGACTGGTAAAATAATTTCCCGCGAAGCTACTCGCGCCGGATTAGTCGACATTCTAGGCAAAGCCGGAGAAGTCAACGTTCAAGGCGAGCAGCAGATGAAACTTGATGTCTTCGCCAATGAGGTCATCATTCGCATGAATTCCTACACTGATCGCCTAGCCGTAATGGCCTCTGAGGAACGCGAAGGTATCATACCAATTACCCCAAGGTACAAGACAGGTAAATATGTACTCGTCTTCGATCCTCTTGATGGGTCATCCAACATCGACGTCAACGCTACTATCGGCACGATATTTGCCATTTACCAACGAGTGAGCACAAGTGGACCGGGGAATGAAGAGGATTGTTTACAAAAAGGGTCAGCAATGATCGCTGCTGGCTACATCATCTACGGCTCTAGCACTATGATGGTCTATACAACAGGGAAAGGAGTACACGGCTTCACCCTAGATCCCAGCATAGGAGAGTTTTTGCTCTCCCACCCCGACATCAAAATTCCCGAAGAAGCCAAGTACTACAGCACCAACCAAGCATATGAGCAATACTGGAGCGAGGGCATACGACGCTACACTCATTGGTTACAAGGGCGCGATGAAGGTAATAAGCGCAAAATGCTCTCCAGTCGGTATATTGGCGCACTGGTGGCCGACTTTCACCGCAACCTGTTAGCGGGAGGGATATTCTATTATCCAGCCGATCCAAGAAGACCAGAAGGCAAATTGCGCTTGATTTACGAAGCCAATCCTCTAGCCTTCATCGCCGAACAAGCTGGTGGATACGCTTCAGACGGGCATCAGAACCTTCTCGATATAAAGCCACATAATTTGCACCAACGCACCCCGCTTTTTGTCGGTAATCGAGAGTTAGTTAAAAAAGCAGAAGAGTACATGGCCAAATATGACGAAGAGTAACTGCTAAGCTATATTCAAATCACCAGATTCAACTCAAGCAGTTACAATGGAAAAGTTTTGAAAAATAGGAGAAAGGAATGTGAACTCAGAAATCAACATAGCCGATATGCAAGCTAAGACGCTGACGGAGCTACGCGATTTGGCCCGAGATTGGGACGTGTCCGGTTATAGCCGTTTGAACAAAGACGACTTGATCATCCGCCTACTACAAGCTAAAACAGAACAAGAGGGATTGATCTTCGGCGGCGGCGTGCTGGACATAATCGATGAGAATAAGGGTTATTTGCGCCCTGAAAAGTATAAGCCGGGGCCGAACGACATCTATGTCTCACAATCCCAGATCAGACGCTTTGGGTTGCGCACGGGCGATCTGGTGATCGGGCAGATAAGGCCGCCCAAGGAGAATGAGAGGTACTACAGCCTCCTGCGCGTGGAGGCAGTCAATAGCGATGATCCAGAAATTGCCAAGCACCGTCCCCACTTCGAGTCGCTGACGCCAATATTTCCTGATGAACCGTTCATACTGGACGGAGATTTAACGACACGATTGCTAAGCATGATCGCGCCGATTGGGAAGGGGCAACGCGGCCTCATCGTATCTCCACCGAAAGCGGGCAAAACCACCGTGCTCAAGCGCATAGCCAACGGCATAACGACTAACCACCCGGAAGTTCATCTGATGGTGGCGCTAATCGGCGAAAGACCTGAGGAGGTCACCGATATGGATCGCTCAGTGGATGCCGAAGTGATAAGTTCGACATTCGATGAGCGAGTGCGCAGTCACGCTCAGGTGGCGGAGACAGCCCTGGCACGGGCCAAGCGGTTGGTGGAGAAACAAGAGAATGTCGTCATTCTTCTAGACAGCATCACCCGACTCTCGCGAGCTTACAACTTGGTGGTGCAGCCTAGTGGTCGCACTCTCTCTGGCGGGCTTGATCCCGGCGCGCTCTATCCCCCCAAGCACTTCTTTGGTGCAGCTCGCAACATTGAGGAGGGAGGCAGTCTGACCATTATCGCCACATGTCTGATAGACACAGGTAGCAGGATGGACGACATGATCTACGAGGAATTCAAGGGCACCGGCAACATGGAGCTCCATCTGAGCCGCCTGTTGCAGGAACGCCGTATCTTCCCGGCTTTCGACATCGAGCGTTCGGGCACACGTCGAGAGGAATTGCTGCTAGATGAGGATACACAGCAGAAGGTGTGGATGATGCGACAGCGCTTCTTGGATTCGCAAAGCTCCGGTTACAGCAGGGGCCAAGCAATGCAAGAGTTACTCAGTGTCCTCAAACGAACTCAGAGCAACGAGGACTTCCTCAATCTGTTCGTGCAAATTTGAAAACGTGAGGGATGAGTGAAATAAGAGAAAGAGAGCATTAAAAATTGCTCTAGCCCACCTTCAACGGGCGGACCGAAACGGGTCTCGGAGCAAGTTTTTCAATGATCTCTAAACTAGAAAGCCGGGTGAGCGGCCTGACTTCAGAACCTAACGGAGTTCCATAAGAAATCCACTTATCGCTGCTGAAACCTGTCGGGGCCGCTCCAACATAACCATATGCCCAGCGCCTTCAAGGATCAAGGATTGAGCGCTGGGGATGTGCTCGGCTAAAAAGTGCGCATACTTGACCGACGTGAGTTGATCCGCTGTACCGCCGATGACCAAGGTGGGAACGCTGATCTCCCCCAACCTCTCCATCACGTTGAAGCGGTCACATGCCACAAAATCACTCTTCAGCACAGCGGGCCCCGCATCCAAAAGCGCTTGCCGCCCCAGTTCAATCAAATCCGGGCTTGTCTCCGGAGACCAAGCTAACCGCGTGATAATCCCTACAGTCTCCTCAAAGTCATCACAGATTCCCCGGAGAATGAATGGGGCTACACGCAGCCGCGCTCCAGTCGCCATCAGCACTAGCCCGGTCAGCCGGTCCGGTGATCCCAGAGCCAAAGCCTGGGCTATGGCTCCGCCCATAGAATGCCCCACGACAACAATTCGCTCGATATCAAGTGTGCTAAGGAAAGTAGCGACTGCACCCGCGTAGCCCTCTATGGTATCATGACCAGGACCATCCGAACGCCCGTGACCGGGCAGATCAAGCGTGTAGACCGTGGCGCCAGGTAAACGACGTAGTTCTGGCGGCCAATGCAAACGGCTGCCTCCAGCCCCATGCACAAGTACCAACGCAGGATAGCCCTTCTCTCCTCGGCTCAGGCTATAGAAAAGGTTCCCATCGACTATTTCCACATATGGCATGCCTTCATTCTCCTTCCCCATCCTCTACCTCAACTGTCGGAAGTGTGTTCAGAGTCTTCCCTTGAACCGCGAGCCGCATCGCCTCGCGGTCGTCCCAAGGATATTCAGTGGCGCCGAAGCACATGCTCTGTTCATGCCCTTTTCCGCAAGCGATGACAACATCGCCGCTTTCCGCCACCTCACATGCCTTCATGAGTGCTTCTCCCCGATCCGGAACACGGAATAGGTCAACTCCCTCACGCTTACCCGTTTCCTCAGCAGCGGAGACGACGAGCCTCATAATCTCATCCAGGCTTTCGGTGCGTGGATCCTCGGCGGTGACAATCACCACATCGGCCAACTGTCCAGCAATTCGCCCCATCATAGGGCGCTTATCCCGATCTCGCAGACCCGCACAGCCGAAGACGACGAGCACACGCCCGGTCGTCATACTCTGTGCTGTTTGCAGCGCTTGCGCCAACGCGTTGGGTGTATGCGCGAAATCGACGAGGGCCAGGAAATCCTGTCCCTCCTCGATACGCTCCATCCGCCCAGGAACGCTGCGCAAAGCGGCGATTCCCTCCGCAATATCCTCCAAGGAAAGGCCTATAGCCACACCGATAGTCGCTGCAGCCAGAGCATTGCTCACATTGTAGGCCCCCACCAGGTGTGTCTCCACAGCGATCTCGCCAGTGGGCGCGACCAGTATAAATCCAGTCCGGTCAGGAGCGAAGCGGATTTCACGAGCAGTTACATCAGCCTCGCTCTCTATAGCGTAGTGAAGTTTTCGATCAACAGAAATGGCGCTCATGAAAGAGAAGGAAGCATCGTCTCGATTGAGAACCGCAACCTTTGGCACGCCACGCTTGCGAAAGGAATGCGCCAGCCCCTCGAAGAGACGGGCCTTGGCTCGTCGATAGGCATCCAGAGAATGGTGAAAATCAAGGTGCTCATGGGTTATATTGGTCAAAGCGGCCACGTCGAAATCACAACCTGCCACCCGCTGCTGAGCCAGCCCATGCGATGTGACCTCCAGCACAGCGTGTGTGGCGCCAGCCTCTAACATACGGGCCAGATATCGCTGAACATCAGGGGGATCGGGGGTTGTTGTGTGAAGCCCTGTATCGACCTCTTCTCCATCGATGTGCGCGCTCACGGTGCTAAGCATCCCTACGTTGGCTCCCGCAGCGCGCAGGATAGCGTGGACGAAGTTGACTGTGGTAGTCTTTCCATCCGTGCCAGTGACACCGATGAGTGTCATTTTTCGAGCGGGGAAATCGTGCCAAGCAGCGCACAACCAGCCCCAGGCTTCCCGTGCATTGGGAACGCGGATGTAAGGAATGGAGCGCGGTAAATCCAGCAGGTCATCAAGGGACCTCTCGCCAGCGATAGCGGCTGCGCCTTTCGCCACAGCTTCGGCGACGAAGCGATGACCATCGACCGTGAGACCAGGGATGGCGATGAAAAGATCACCGGGGTGCACCTGGCGCGAATCGGCGACGATGTTATGTATCTCAACATCGTCGCCGATTCGCGCCAGAATAGCGGGCAAAGCTTCGAGCAGACAGCTCAGTTTCATTTCTGTGTTCCTAACTCGTCTACACCATTAGATACCACAAAGGCGCCGAGCAATAATTTTGCTCCCAAAAAGCGTGGGGCTTACGTTAGGAATTCTACCTGCCAAGGAGTTGATCGAGCAACTGAAGGATTTTCTCCAATTGTCGAGGCTTGATGGAGCCCAACCTTGCCCCCAGCCGTCGCCGATCGATGGCACGAGTCTGAAAGACAAGCGCCACCGATTTGGACACTAAGCTGTTCTGGTCATCAGGTTAAATGACCAGGGTGCCGGGGAATCTGGAGGCCGCCATCTGGGAGGTCAGAGGAACGATTAAGACAGTGGGGGCGGCCCGCCGGTCACCGGATCCTGAATGATGATAGTCGGTCGGCTACCGGCTTGTTCCCGACCATCGACCACGGGCAGTTGCACGAGATAAACGTCACCCTGGTGCATCAGCTTGAAGTCTTCAGATCGCTTTCGAAGTCCCATAGGGCCTCGTCGCTGAGAGTGTCCCAGGCCGCTAACTCAGCGTTCAAATCGGGCGTAAGAGGAGGAACGTAGGCAGAAAGAGCATCCAAGATAACCGAGTTGGTATCACGCTGCATCTGAGTCGCTGCCGCTTCAAGCTGACTGTACAGCCCCTCGGGCATATTTAATATGACTTCACGAGTAGTCATCTTTTCGGTTCCTCCCTCTATTCAGCAGATTAGGCTTTCTCCGTCAGCCAGAAAACCACAAGAGCAGTCCGCACAAACTGAGTACGAACTGCTCTTACATTTCTGCGGTTGAACTATCTTATCAACTACTTGCCAGACCGGATTGATAAACAACTACAGTGAGATATTATCTTCTAGATCAAGGATTGTTGCAATTGCTCTAGTTGTCCAGCGACGCTGCCGCCCACCACCCACTCGCCCACGCGCACCATCAGCCCGCTATCATTTGTAATTGGCTCATTGGTCATTACCTATACCCGTTCCTCTTCCTCTCTCCCGAAGGCAAACAGGGAGACAAACGTTCGTACAATCACACCCGCAGCGAGGGTCAGGCCCAGGAGAGCTATCTCCAGATCCAAGCCTGGCTCGATCCCCAAACTAAGTCGTCCGACAAGCTCCGCGGAGGCCCAACGGATGAACACACCGACGATGACGCTCCAGACCACCGTTTCAAAATTCGAGCGTCTGCGTGCAATGCCGCCAAGGTAGAGCGTCTGCACGAGCAGGAAGCCGGGAGCAAAAAAGAGAACGGCGTTCGCCAATTCGGGAATTTGTGGCATACGGCTACTCCTTTTTATTCATCTGTCTCTTGGAGTTCCTGAGCAAGTGATATCTGTTCTTCAACAGCGGTTCTCAGGCGTTCATCGAGGGCGTCCAACCTGCCAGCAACGCTGCTGTCGAAGACCCGGTCTTTGGCTCGAACCACCAGGCCGCCAATGAGTGACGGGTCAACCTCCACGCGCAGGACAAAATCTTGACCGAAATGTTCTCGTAGACGGCGTCTGAGCTGTTCGCGCTCTTCCCCAGTGAGTGGAACCGCGCTGCGCACCCACGCCACCATCCCGGCGGCCTGTGCCTGCTGCTGTGACAGCCGCTCGAACTCGACAGCCCAGAATATCGTGGCTACCAGCGGCATCGCCATACCGGGCTCGTACTTGGAAAGTCTCTCAAACTCACTGGTCAGCGCTTCCAAGGTCGTGGCTTGCTCCGGCGATATCAGATTTCGACGCTGCAGCCGCTCCGCGATTGTTTTCAGGTCACCTTCCCAGGCCTCGGCAGGATTGCTGTTACTATTCATTGGATTCTCCCCAGCGCGCCCGTCTCGTCCAGGAAGCGATCAATCAGCCGGTGTTGCACCTGCTCGTCTATGCCCTCCTCGACCACCTTGCGGGTGGCAGTCATAACCAGGCTGACCATCTGGCTGTGCATATCGGCGATAGCCTGCTGGCGCTCGGCCTCGAACTCTTCCCGTTCCTGCGCGATGATGCGGCGCGCCTCTTCACGGGCATCCTCTCGCGCCTGCGCCACCATCTCTGCCCGCAGCCGCTCGGCCTCTTCCCTTGCCTCGGCAATGAGGGCTTCCCGCTCCCGCTCAATCTGCTCCATGCGCTCCTGGTAGATCGCCTCGGCTCGCGTCGCCTTTTCTTGGGCGCGCTCGGCCTCCTCTAGGCCCTGCTGGATCTTCTGCTTGCGCTCTTCCATCTTCTTCAGAAAACCCTTGAAGAGCAAAGAACGGAGCACGAGGAACAGAATGGCAAGGTTGATGACCTGGGCGATCAGAACATATAGGTTAATCCCTAGGGCTTCCAAAGCCAGCCTCCTTATCTTACTCCACGAACTTGATGGCCAGAGCGACCACCAAGGAATAGATGGCAATCGCCTCGCTCAGGGCCAACGCCAGGATCAGATTGGCGCTGATCGGAGCGCCAGACTCTGGATTGCGCCCCAGCGATCGCATCGCCTCGGTCGAGAAGCGGCCAATCATCGCAGCCGGCGTAATAGCCCCCAGAACGATAGTCAACGCTGCTATCAGATTCTTATCCATTTTGTTTTTCCTCCTTGTTACGATTCAAATTCACTAACTTTCGGATTCTCATCTATTCTTACCTTACGATAGATCCACTAACGTTCAGGTTCTTACGCATTACGTCCTTTTTTCGATTTAGAGCGTTCAGTGCCCTTCGTCGTGACCATGGGCAGCTGTTGCTTGCTTCATGAAGACCAGCGTCAGACTTGCAAAAATAAGAGCCTGAATGTAACCGACGAAAAGCTCCAGTGCCATAAAAGGCAACGGTGCGACGTAGGGAAGCAGCATAGAAATCACGATCAGCAACACCTCACCGGCGAAGATATTGCCGAACAGACGGAAGGAGAAGGAGAGAAGCTTCGTCAGCTCGTCAAGCATCTCCAACGCCCCGATGAAGAGATCGATTACGCCATTCATAAGCAACATAGGGTCGCGCCGTCGCTTGAAGAACTCCACGAATCTGTCCACTCTAATAAATCGGTTGGCGTAGCCGAAGAAGCCTTGCACCTTGATCCCGTAGATCTGGGTGGCGATCACTGAGAAGAGTGCCAGAGCAAGCGTGGTGTTCAGGTCAGCATTGGCCGGGCGCAACAAAGGAACGAACATCTCTTCACCATGGTGCTCCATTATGAATCCAACAGATCCAAAGAACGGCAGCAAACCCATCCAGTTGGCGAGGAGGATGAAGAAGAAAAGGGTGCCAGCAAGGGGAAGAAAAAGTTCAGCATGCTCGCTGGCCCTCGCTTTGGCTACGCCGTCGTAAAACATCTCAATGGCCGTCTCGATCAGGTTCTGCAAGGGAGTGGGAACAAGCTTCATACTCTTGGAGAACAACCATGAGAGAACAATGAGGAGCAACATGCAAATCCACGTAGTAAAAAGGGAATTGGTGACGGGCAAAGGACCGATGTGAAAGAGCGTCTCAGCAGCCATTGAGATGTGGGGCAACTCGCGCACAAGTTCCATTACAGATTCTCCTCTTGATCACCTTTAGCCGTTCGTTTCAGAAATGCAGAATGCAAGCGCCATGCGCCCACCAACCCCGCCACAGCCCCCAAAACCGTCAGAGCCAAGGTCACCCATGGACTAGTATCCAATCGAACGTCCACCCACAGACCCAGCAAGAGACCGACCAGCAGCGGAGTGGTGACCACCAGCTCCGTCTGAGCGACGAAAGCCAGGGTGCGCAGGGATTCTCCCCACTCGACCTCCTGACCGGCTGCCAGATGTGCGATCACCGGGGCCATCGCGCGGTAGCAGCTGATCATGGCCACCAGCGTACCCAGGCCCAACAAAAGCAGCGTGGCCCAGGGAGTGCTCCCCAGTCGGCGGTCAATCCACAGCCCCAGGAACAGGCTGCCCAGCACCGCCACTACCACCACACCAGCGATCTGAATACCCAGCCCCAAAGAGGGGAGGATGACGGCCTGTAGTTCGTTCCCTTGTTTATTTCCGGTATCCATAGCGGGAAACATTATAACACAATCCCCTCAGAAGACAATCGTTCGACTGAGCCCATGACGAGTCACCCGCCGAAAAAGGTCAGCGCTGCTGCCTGGAGCAGTGCCAGAAGCGGGCCAGGGAAGACTCCCACGACCAGAACGCCCACCACAGACACCCCCAGCGCAACAGCCAGCGCGGACGAGGTAGACAGCGGTTCCCCGTTCTGCGCAGGGGTGAGGTACATCGCGCGGATTACCTTCCAGTAGTAGGATAGAGAGATGACGTTGTTGATCACGCCGACCACAGCGAGCCAGATTAACCCATCCTCGATCGCCGCGGAGAAGAGCCACAGCTTGCCGATGAAGCCGGCCGTCGGTGGGAGGCCTCCTAACGAGAGCAGACAGACAATCATCACCAAGGCCAGCCCAGGAGCCCGCTTGCTCAGTCCCGCGTAATCGTCTATGTCATCGGACCCGACCTGGTTGGAGAAAGCGATGATAGCGGCGAAAACGCCCAAGTTGGTCAGCACATAAGCCGCCAAGTAGAGCAAAACCGCCGTCGCTCCCCGAGGAGAGGCTGCCACCACGCCGATAAGGATGTAACCGGCCTGCGCGATGCTGGAGTAAGCCAGCAGGCGTTTGATGTTCTTCTGCCAAAGCGCTACCAGATTGCCGACCGTCATCGTGAGCATAGAGACCGCCATCAGCAGTGCCCGCCAATCCATCGCCAGGTTCACCAGATCACCAGGCAAGGCGGTTAAAAGCACCCGTAGGATGACAGCGAAGCCACCGATCTTGGGCCCGACAGAGAGAAAAGCCGTTACCGGAGTCGGGGCACCTTCATAAGCATCAGGAGCCCATTGGTGAAATGGCACAGCGGCGATTTTGAAGGCGAAGCCAGCGGCGATAAAGATCAAGGCTGGCAAGATGATTGGACGCAGTACACGCTCCCCTTCCATGAGAACCATTGCAATACCGCTCAGGTCTGTGGAGCCGGTCAGCCCATAGAACCAGGACATTCCATAAAGCATTATTGCGGAGAGAGCTGCGCCGTAGAGAAAATACTTGATCGCAGCCTCTGTTGACTTTTGATCCTCACGCAAGTAGCCGGTGAGAATATATGACGTGATGCTCAGGAAATCAAAAGCCAAGAAGACCATAATCAAGTTAGTCGCCCCACCCAACAGGCAGATGGCTAGAGCTGAGAAGAGCAGGAGAGCGTAAAACTCACCCTGATACCGACTATGCACTCGAATGTACAGGTCGGATGTGAGTATCACAAGCCCCACAGCCAACATAGCCACCATATTAACGACCAACGAGAAGGGGTCACAGGAAAACATGAAGAGCACCCTGGTGTTACAACCCCAAAGGGTGATAGATGCGATCAGGGCAACGGCTAGCCCTCCCAAGGCAACATAAGGCACCCAGCGCTTTTCCTCTTTTTGCGGATGGATAGCATCCAGTCCCATAATGAGGAAGCCTGTCAAGAGAAGCACCAGTTCCGGCGAGAGCAGCCATAGCGTCTGGCCTAACGTGAGTGTCGGTTCTCCGAACAACGTTGTCCTCCTACTATACATAAAGCGCGAATGTGATGTTTTGAGTCACACCTACGCTTTACGTTTTCACGTTTTAGTTACGGCAGCGCCCGCAAAACCCCTGTGAGCGCAGCGTTGAACATATCCAGCAGGGGAGCGGGATAGATACCGAGGAAAACCATGATGATCACCAAAGGCCACATTGTTACCTTTTCCCACCAGGTCATGTCGGTCAGCTTGCCCCACTTCTCCTTGTCCAGATCCCCCAAGAAGAGGTGCTGTACAACTTTCCACAGGATATAGGCAGCGGTGAAGACTACTCCGATCACGCCGATGAAAGCGGCCAAGGGGATAAAGCGGATTGTGCCCCGGAAGACGAAGAACTCACTCCAGAAGCCAGCCAAGCCGGGAAGCCCCAGGGACGCAAACCCGGTAACCATCACAATCCCGTAATAATAAGGAATCTGCTTACCGAGTCCGCCAAAGACCTTCAGGTCGCGCGTGTGGGCCCGATCGTAGATCATACCGACCAGGAAAAACATCCCTCCCGTGATGATGCCGTGCGCGAACATCTGGAATGCCGCGCCGCTGAGGCCCGAGGCCGCCGCGCTGAGGTTCGCCGGATCATCCAGCATCCCGATGCCAGCCGCTGCCGCGCATAGCCCCAGTGTGACGTAGCCCATATGAGCCACCGAGGAGTAAGCAACCAGCCGTTTAAGGTCCCACTGCGCCATACAGACCATCGCTCCGTAGGCAATACTCATCACCGCCATAATGGGAACAATTGGCACGTTCACGACAAAGTACTTGAACTGTGCTGGGAAGAATGGCAGCGCGATACGCATCAAACCATAAGCCCCCAACTTCAGCAAGACGCCCGCCAGAATGACACTACCCGAAGTGGGCGCCTCTGTATGAGCGTCTGGCAACCAAGTGTGGAAGGGGAAAGCTGGCACCTTGATGGCAAAGGCGACGAAGAAGGCCCAAAAAGCTACACTAGCCCAAGTGAAATTGCCAGCGAAGGGTTGTGCCGCAGCCGCTTCCAATATGTCGAAGGTGCCGGTTTGGAAATAAACGCCGATGATGGCCAGCAACATCGCCACGCTGCCCACGAGCGTGTAGAGGAAGAACTTGATGGCCGCGTACAGGCGGCGCTTTCCGCCCCACACACCGATAAGCAAGAACATCGGCACCAAACCGATCTCCCAGAAGACGTAGAACAGCACCAGATCCAGGGAAAGGAATACACCGCTCATACCCATCTCAAGCAACAGGAACAAGAAATAGTATTCCTTGACCCGGTCGTCAATGGTATAAGATGAGTAGAACGTCACAAGAGTGGTCAACAGGGCAGTCAAGAAGAGCAAAGGTGCACTGAGACCATCCACCCCGAGGTGAAACCGCACATTGAATGCCTTGATCCAGGGATAGTTCTCCTCAAACTGCATAACGCCGGCCCCTGACTGCGCCACACTCACCCAGATGATAGTTGTGAGGATGAGCGTCAGGAAAGCAAACGCGGTCCCCATCCGCCGGATTGTCTTAACATCCTCACGCGGGATGACCAAAATGAGTAGGGCGCCCACCAGCGGGGCAAACAGGGTAACGCTTAGAATTGGAAACATAGTATGCTCTCCTTCTTTTGAGTCTGCAAGTTTGCAGGTCTGCAAGTGTCCGACTTATCTATGCTACTTGTTCACTTGCCTACTAGCCCACTTGCCCACTTGCCTACTTGCTAGATTTGCAAGAACAATATCACAAAGAATGTCAAGATTAATGCCAGCACCATCAGGGATGCCAGCAGCAGATAGTTTTGAACTTTACCGGTCTGAATGGGGCGGATTGCCTTCCCACCGCCCATGACGACATCGGCGACGCCGTTGACGGCGCCGTCCACCACAGTGAGATCGAAGCTGTTGAGCCCATTGGATAGCAGGGCTCCAGCGCTGCCCGCCAGATTGACCAACCCATCCACGATGTTGACGTCGAGCCAACCACTGACCCAGGATATGGCCTTTCCTAAGCCCCCGACCAGGTTGACCAATCCATCCACAATTTTGGCATCAAGCCATCCGGATATGTCGGACACAGCCCTTCCTATCTTCCCGGCCAAGGTCACTATGCCATCTACCACGCCATGCTTGCCCTCTTCGCGGCCATAGTCGAACGTGTCAAAAACGTCCGCCAACCAGATGGAGGGGCGCACAACTATCGTCTGGTAGATTTCATCGAAGTAGAATTGGTTGCGCATAGCTTCGTACAGCCATCCCAGGCCCACTTTGCGCATTGCTGCTTCCACCCGATCCATCTCACCGGCTACCATCGGCTTGCGGCCATAAACCAACCACCCCAACGTCAACCCGCCCAGCGCGAAGAGGATGCTCATCACCAATGGCTGCCATACAAAGCCTGCCTCTGCGGCCTCCGAGAGATGCCCGGCTACTTTCGTTGCATGCTCAGCGTGCCCCCCCGCAATTGTCGATCCGACGAAGTGATGGACCCAGTTGGGGATAATCCCACCGATGACGGGGAAATGCTCCGGAATACCAGCCCAGCCCAGAATAATGGCGAAGACAGCCAGGATAGCCAGGGGGGTCGTCATAGATGGCACACTCTCCGGCGCGTGCTTGGCGGCCTCGGTGCGCGGCTCCCCCAGGAAGGTCAAGCAGAGTTGACGCGCGGTGTAGAAAGCGGTCAGCACAGCGGCCATACCCAGCGTCCAGAAGACGGCGGGGGATAGCTCGTAAGCCTGGGCCAGTATCTCATCCTTCGACCAGAAACCGGCAGTGAACAGGGGAAAACCGGAGAGAGCCAACCCACCGGCGAGAAATGGCAAAGCGGTACGCGGCATACGTTTTGCCAGGCCGCCCATATTCTTCATGTCATTGGGGTTGAACCACTCCTCTTCCTCGTGCTCGCCGTGCTCATCATGCTCCTCATGATTCTCATTATCATCATTGTGGTGCTCCGCATGCTCGTGGACGTGATGATGTCCATGTTCCATACCGTGGATCACCGAGCCGGAACTGAGGAACAAGAGCGCCTTGAAGAAAGCGTGAGTGATGAGGTGGAAGGCTCCAGCCACATAAGCGCCGATACCCAACGCAGCAACCATATATCCCAACTGACTGATAGTAGAGAAGGCCAGCACTCCCTTTATATCATCTTGCGCGATGGCGATGACGGACGAAAAGATGGCCGTGAAAGCCCCAATGGTCGCCACAATCGTCATATGGGTGCCCTCGACCGCAGCGAAAATCGGGAAGGAGCGCACCACGAGGAAGACGCCGGCCGAAACCATCGTTGCGGCGTGGATGAGGGCGGAGACAGGTGTGGGCCCCTCCATCGCGTCGGGCAGCCAGACGTGGAGCGGGAACTGTGCGCTCTTACCGACAGTGCCGCCAAACAAGAGCAGGGCGATCACGGAGGCCAGCGACCATTGAGTTCCCAGGAAGTTAGCATGGGCCAGATGCTCCAGCGTCTCGGCGGCGAAGATGTCCCGGTAGGCCAGCGATCCCACCTCGGCGTAGAGCAAGGCCAAGCCAAGCATAAAGAACAAATCGCCGATCTTGGTGACGATGAAGGCCTTCAGCCCGGCCTCCTTAGGGGTGATTTTATCGGGATCGGGATAACTTTTATCATACCAGAAGCCGATCAACAGATAAGAACAAGTCCCCATAATCTCCCAGAAGATGAAGAAGGCCAGCAGGTTATTAAAAACCACCATTCCCAACATGCCGGTGGCAAAGAGGGAGAGGTAACAGAAGAAACGGCTGTAACGGGGATCGACCTCCGGTGTGCCGAAGTTCATGTAGCCGACGCTGTAGATGAAGATCATCATACAGACCAAGGGCACCATAAAGAGCATCACCGCCGTGGCTGGATCGACGTAGACGCCAAGTGTGAGCCGTTCTTCACCCGCAACCAGCCAGTGGATGGCCGATGACTCGAAGGCATGCTCGCCGCCCCCCACCGGCAAAGTCACCGCCCGCCAAAAGACAATCTGCGCGATCAGAAAAGCAAAGGCGATACCACCAATGGTCAACTGGTGGCTCAATCGGCGACTTCGGTGGGCGAAGATCGCTATTGAAACAAATGCAAGAAATGGGAAGAGGGGTATCAGCCAAGCAAGGTTGAGAATCTCCATAGTCACCTCGGTGTTTAACCTTTGAGCAAATCGATGTCTTCGAGGACAACAGTGTCACGGGTGCGCCACACGGCTATTATGAGCGCCAAGCCCACGGCTGCCTCGGCAGCCGCGACGACGTAGACGAAAAGTGCGAAGGCTTGCCCTGTCGCCGCTCCCGGCTCCAGATGGCGCCAAAAGGCGACCAGATTGATGTTGACAGCGTTCAGCATCAGCTCGACGCCCATCAAAATCGCCACAGCATTACGCCGCGAGAGAACGCCATACAATCCTATGCAGAACAAAGCTGCTGCCAGAATAAGATACCAAGCTAAAGGAACCATAAATCATTGCTCCCTTGCAATAGTCACAGCACCGACGAGAGCGACTAAGAGAAGGACCGAGGCCACCTCAAAAGGCAACAACAATCCCTCCGGGTCCATCAGAGCCGTACCCAAAATCGTGATGGTGTTTTGAGGCACCTCTGCGCTAGCCGTCCCCCAATTACGGTTCAACACCACCCACCCCAGAATGCCGCAAATAGCCACGGCCACCAAGGCCGCAGCCCACCACTGGCGATTGGCTCCCGGCAAGTTGGGATCCATCATGTTCTGCGTGAGCATAATGGCGAAGATAATCAGGATCGAGATACCGCCGATGTAAATGAACAGCTGTACGGCGGCGAGAAAAGGGGCCTCTAGCAATACATAAAGCCCTGCCACACCGAAGAAGGATAAGATGAGAAAGAGTGCAGCGTGGAAAACATTACGACGCGTCACCACCATCAAGGCTGCCCCCAACGTGATCGCGCCTAAGATAATGAACAAGATTTGTTGAAGTGTAATTTGCATGGTCTAATCCCTAGCCACTAACCTCTAGCTGCTGCCGCCGAGCTCGGCGACCGGCAATCGCCAGCACTACCAACACAATCAATACCAACAGGATATTGGACCCCAAAAACGCTCCCGCACGCACTAAAGGAGGAGCGCTCATTGGCACTATTTTGCCTACTAAGGCCACTACACACAAGTTCGCCAGCGCCAAGGGAACCAAAAACTTCCAATTGAAGCTCAACATGTGGTCAATGCGCAAGCGGGGCATCGTACCCCACAACCACAGGAGAACGAAGAAGACGAGCAATGCCTTGAGCAGAAGCCAAAGCGATCCCAGAACAGGCACACTTTCCACAAATGGCCCACGCCACCCGCCGAGGAAGAGTGTCGCGGTGATGACGGCAAGGGCAAAGTTATTCATAAACTCCGATAGATAGAACTGCCCAAACTTCATCCCGCTGTACTCGACGAAGTAACCGGCCACAATCTCCGAATCCGCCTCCGTCAGGTCGTAGGGCTGCCGGCCTACCTCGGCCAGGGAACCGACGAAGAATAGAAAAGCGGTCAGGGGCATCACGAATATAAAAGGCACTTGCTGCGCTTCGACGATCTGTTGCATAGAGAAGGAGCCGGAGACCATGACCACCGTCATAACAGCGATGACCTGCGGTACCTCATAACTGATCAGACTGGCTATCGCACGCAATGCGCCCACTAAAGCATACTTGTTATTGGACCCCAATCCCGCCATCATCAGCGCGATCAGGCTCAATGAGCCAATGGAGAGAATGTAAAAAACGCCGATGTTTAGATCGGCGCCGATGAGCCCTTTGCCCAAGGGAATGACAGCCCAAACCAGCACGGCGGAAGCCAAGATCACCACTGGAGCAATGTTGAAAACTCCCCGATCGGCCGCGGTGGGGACAACATCTTCCTTTGTCAGCATCTTGACGGCATCAGCAAAAGTCTGGAAAATAGCGTAAGGTCCGGGGTAAGGACCGGAGTTATTGGGGCCGAGCCGATCCTGCATTCGCCCCACAATCTTACGGGCTGCCCAGATGAGGAAAATCACTGCTACCAATGGGACAATGGCCAACGCAACTCCACCGATGAGGTGCATAATCACCTGCACCCAAGAGGGAGCCAACCCTGTGCCCATCAATAGCCCTTGCAACCAGCCACCGATATTGAGGATCAAGTCCTTGATAAATTCCATAGAAAAAGCTCCATCCCAGCGTCGATCGCTAATCTAATCGCCCTATCCTCAGTTGCATCACGCCACGCGATAAATTACATCCACTCAAGCGCGCCCTTGCGCCAGACATAAACCAGAGCGCCAAGCAAAATGAGGATGAAAATCATAGCCTCGATCACGGCATAAAGCCCCAACGCGTGATATGCCACAGCCCATGGCAACAACAAAACGGCCTCGACATCAAAGATGACAAAGGCCAGGCCGAAAATATAGTACTGTGCTTTGAATTGAACCCAAGCATCACCGTAGGGTTCTAGACCGCACTCATAGGTAGACGCTTTACGAGAATTGGGTTTCTTGGGGCGTAAGAAGAAGGCAATAGCAATCGGGGCAACACCAAAAGCAAGCGCAATAACAAGAAAAACACCGACGAAAGTAAACTGATTCAGCAATGTGCTCCTCCAAGGTGATCACTATGGTATTCAATCGGCTTTCGACGAGAAGGCTACAACGGGATAGAGTTTACCACATCTCAGCAATGATGTCAAATCATTTGCCGAATAAAAACCGATCCTCTCGCGTCCGGTTGACGGAATAGAGAACATGAAGTAAACTTGTGATGAAGTGTAGTACAATGAGGAGTCACTTATGTCCCGGAGAAAATGGATAATTGTAGCAATTCTGGCATTGGCCGATATTATTATCCTAGGCGCGATGGTGAACGCCGTGCGTAGTTCATTGACACAACCGGCATCTCCTAGCCTACCCCCCACCGAGACACCGACGATTACACTTACACCGACCATCACTGAGCCGCCCACCTGGACGCCTACACCAAGCTCCACGCCATACGCCACACTCACGCCCAGCCCGACCAGCACACCGACCGAACTACCCACCTCCTGGGCCACGCCCGTTGAACGTATGACCGTGACACTTCCTCCCACGCCAGCCCCCATCGCCCTCGAAAATCCAACCTTCGACCGCCTCAGTAGAAACAGTATTCCCGGTTGGCAGACGGGTGGGTTCGTAAATTGGAAGCCGGGTGAAGGATTCGACCCCGAAACTTCCTACGCCGCCCCTCGCTTCCAGGCCGCCACCGATCCTCAACGCCAGATCAACGGATCGACGCTCAAGATCGACACCACGCCCTGGGTGAAATTGCAAGCTTGGGTATTCCAAACAGTGCAGGCGGAGCCCAACACCGTCCTACAGTTCCAGGTAAACGCCAGGGGATTCGTCAAGGAGACGGAGGGGGGATACATCGTAAAGGCCGGGATAGACCCTCAAGGTAACGCGGGATGTGATGAAGCGCAATGGGGCCAAGAACAGATCATCAACCAGGAAGATGGGGTGGTGATGCTCCTCTCTCCAGAGGTCACAATAGGACAATCAGGCCAAGCAACGGTCTGTATCTTCGCGGAAACGCAGTTCGCACAGATCTACCACGCCGTTTACTTCGATGACGCCTTGCTCACAGCACTGCCATCGATGCCCTGAAATAGTCCCCCTCAACTGAGGAAATCGCGCAGTTTGTGACTGCGGCCGGGGTAGCGCAACTTGCGCAAGGCCTTCGATTCGATCTGTCGAGCCCGCTCACGTGTCACACCGAACACTCGCCCCACTTCCTCCAAGGTACGAGTCTCTCCATCCTTCAAGCCAAAGCGCATCTCCAGAACCGCCCGCTCTCGTTCGCTGAGTATGTCGAGCGATGAGCGGACCTGTTCCTTTAGCAACTGATAAGAGGTCGCGTCGACCGGCCCGGGCACGTTCTCATCCTCGATAAACTCTCCCAGAACGCTGTCATCCTCCGAGCCCACGGGCATCTCTAGCGACATAGGCTCCTTGGAAACACGCAGGATGCGCCGCACTTCGGCAGTGGCGCGCCGCAATTGGCGCTTCAATACCGGCGAAAGGGTATCATCATCTTCCTGCTCCATCCGGATCGCGGCTTTCACCTCAGAATCCAATATATCCGACTCCAGCGCCAACTCCTCCGTCGTCGGTTCCCGCCCCAACTCCTGCACCATCTGCCGCTTGAGCTTGATCAAACGATTGATCTTTTCCACCATATGCACGGGAATGCGGATCGTACGCGCTTGATCGGCGATAGCCCTGCTGATCGCCTGGCGAATCCACCAGGTGGCATAGGTCGAGAAGCGAAAGCCCTTGGTATGATCAAATTTCCGAACCGCCCGCAGCAATCCAATATTCCCCTCTTGGATCAAATCCAGGAAAGATATGCCCCGACCAGTATAATTCTTGGCCACACTAACCACCAGCCGCAAGTTTGCCTGAGCCAAAAGCTGGCGAGCTTCATGCACCCGCGTTTCCACATTGGACCAACTCACCGCGATGGTCTCTTCGTCAGGGATCATCTGTTCGAGTGCCGGCAAATCAGGAAAAGCCACATCATCGCCCCACTCCTCATGAAGGTATTTCATCACCGGCTCGGGCAACAGAATAAACATGGCAAAAACATCAAAACAATGATCGACGAGCGAATTCTGTAACTCATTATCAGAACTCGACCAGCCAATCCGATCCATAAATTCGTAGAGGTAGGAGTGAATGTCGGGCAAAAGGCTATAACGGAGAGCATGCGCCTCATCCATCAACGCGGTCGGTTTTGGCAAAGGTAGCTCAAGCTGATCGCAACAATAGAGCACCTCTGACCATGCCCCACGAAGTACATCCACCATAGCGAGTACGACCTTTCGCTCCTTTATCTCCCCCGGTTCGCCCAGGACCGCCCTTACACTCTCCAGATATTTCTCTGTCTCTTGTTGGATGGATAGCCATATCTCTTCGTGATGCTCCAGCAAGGGCACGCGCCCAATTTCGAGCAGGTACATCCTCACCGGATCATCGGTCGACTCAAGGAGAGCATCGTGCTTATCTTCATCCAGCTCACTCTCGATTTTCTCCAATTCGCCAAATGTGGGCTCGCCCTCCTCATCCCAAACGAGAGGCTCTTCCTGTTCAGTGGCGATTTCCACCAGCACCGAATCGAATGTCTCGCCCTCAGCATCCTCGGAGACGTACTGCTGATTCTCAATGCCGCTTGATATATTTGACACAGTCAAGCCTTTCTCTCTCTCAGTCATCATAATCTCTATCAACACATCAGATCGACCGTTGACTACCCCACTTGTCCCCATGACTGCGCTAATGCCCGCTGCGTCTGACGAAGCGTAGCGGTATGGGAAAGCCATGCCATGGCATATTCTTCAGCTCGCATATCCCCGGCATCCTGTGCCTCACGGGTTAAGAAACTCAATTCTTGCCCCAACTGCCTCAAATGACGCTCGCGCAATCGCAGCAGGGTCAAGACAGCATCTCGCACCAATTGCTCTTCCGCCCATCCCTCAAGGCCAGGTGAATTATTTTTACCCAGAAGCTCGCTTCCCCCCTTGGAGCTAAGCGAAAACTCGACTTCACCCGGGTTGAGCAACGCATCCAACTGTTCCTCCAGACCACTGGGCAGTACCTCGCGCAGCATATCGCTCGAAACCGATGGCCTGGAATCCAGAAGCTCTTTCCACGCTTCTAAAATCGCCCTGTGACCCGCATCCTGAAAGTCTTTGATCCGCAAAGGCTCCAGTTCCCTTTCCCTGAGAGCCCTATTGACTTGAGAGAGCAAGCTAGGACGTTGTAGCAACAAGGAAAGACAATGCTCCCCAAGTTCAATAATCACATCGCGCACACCGTCCCTTTTAGGCTCCCCATCCCGTCCATTCTCCCGATCTTGTCGCCTTTCGCGCCCCCTGCGCCCCGCTCTCCCGACGGGAGCCTTCTTACTCCTAAGGCGCGACAGCACAGCACGCTCGCCCACCCGCAAAGCCCTCGCTATTTTCTGGACGTAATCCTCGCGCTCCACCGGATTCGCCACCGCCTTCAAAACCGGCAGCATTTTATCGACCACACGGGCCTTGGCCTTGGTATCCTCCAGGTCAATCCCCTCAATCAGAATATGAAGGTAGAAATCGACCACCGGCACAGCCTCCTCGACCAAGGTGAGCCAACGCTGAGCATCCTGGCGTATCAGATCATCCGGGTCCTGACCGGGAGGAAGCCTCAGCACCCGTAGCTCGGCCCCCAGACGTCCCTCATATCCCACCAGGCCGCGTGGGTCGAAGACCGGCTCCCATTCTTGCTCCAACGTATCACTCGCCACCTCGACGCCGCGCAGCGTCGCCCGCACTCCGGCCGCGTCTGGATCGAGCGAGAGCACTATCCGTTTGGAGTAGCGCTGGAGCTGTTTCAACTGCGGCTCGGTGAGCGCAGTGCCCATCTGCGCCACGATGTTCTCGAAACCGGCCTGGTGCGCCTGCATCACGTCCATATATCCCTCGACGATGACAACGCGATCCTCGCGGCGAATGGCCCGACGCGCCAGATCGAGCCCAAAGAGAACCGTGCTCTTATCGAAGAGCGCCGTCTGGGGCGAGTTGAGATACTTGGGCACACCGTCCGGATCGAGTGTCCTCGCGCCGAAGCCGATCACCCGCCCACGCTGATCTCGGATGGGGATCATCAATCTTCCACGGAAGCGATCATACGTACCGCCGCCCTCACGTTCCACCAACAGCCCGGCCTTGACCAGATCATCGACCGCGTATCCGCGCTCGGTCAAATAATCCCGCGCCCTGTTCCAGCCCGACAAGCTGTAGCCAAGTTGAAACTCCTCGACTGTTTCGTCGCTCAAGTTACGCTTATCGACGTAGGAACGCGCCCCATCGGCCTCCGGCGCATGGCGCAATAGATGATGATAATACTGAGAGGCCGTATCCAAAATATCCCGCAAGCGATCGGCCTCCTCGGCCGCCTGAGCCTGCTCTGGGGTGCGCGGCTGGAGCTCGACGCCGGCCCGCTGGGCCAATTCCTCCAGAGCCATGCGGAAGTCCCAGCCATCATGCTTCATCACGAAGGAAAAAACGTCCCCGCCTTCGTTACAAGCCCCGAAGCAGTGCCAGCGCTGGCTATCGGGGAAGACAACGAAAGAGGGCGTCTTCTCCGAGTGGAAGGGGCACAGCGCCTTATAGTTGCGTCCTGACTTCCGGAGGTCAACCGACTCCGAGATGACGTCTACGATATCGATTCTGGCTTTGACTTCGTCAATAACACTCATGGCGAATGGCGAATAGCGAATGGCGGATGGCGAATTGCGAGCATAATTCTATTGTACCTGTACTTGGCTTTAGGGCAAGTGAGAAAGGCTCTCGGAAATCGTAGCGGTTCCAAGGCCCTCCAGAGGCCACCAGAGGCTTTCTGTGGCATTGTGTGAACTCATCAACCCCAAGGCGGCGGGTATGGAAACCCGCCCTACATAGC
>CAZANJ010000001.1:19750-29103 GCA_964486415.1 uncultured Anaerolineales bacterium | reverse complement strand
TCAAACATATCGTTCCCCTAGCAGGGGACCGTCGATTGCATACACAACGTAGTAAGAATAACGTGTGGATTCCCAACCTAGATCGGCGAAGCGTTTGTCGAGCTCAGCATTGAGGTCGACAGGGCTATACAAAACCTTTCCCTTTCTTCCCTTCTCCTTGCTGATTTTGGTGCGACATTTTTCAGCATCAATATCCTTGATCACATCCAATATCTCTTGATAGGCATCATTTTCATGCACAAGAAGCCACTCTTCGCCATTCAAGTGAGAATACTTTCTCGCAATTATCATAAGTTTTACTCCAACCTCGCTTTGATCATTAGAAGACAATTTCTAGGCATTGTCTTCCCAGGGGTTCATGGTCAGTTTAGAACGTTTCGGCGGCTTATACACAGGCTTGTCAGGTCGAATTCTCAATTCACCTACGAGAGCTTTCTTGACTCGCTGCACAGCTAACTCATAATAATGCTCCACAACTTCAGCCCCTAATCCCTTTCGTCCATTGATGACTGCTGCAACAACAGTAGTACCTACTCCTGTGAAAGGATCAAACACAAGGTCACCTTCATTAGTCATAGATAACACCAGTCTCTGTACAAGAGCCACAGGGAATTGACAAGGATGGTCCGTTTTTTCAATGTGATTAGCTTTCACATTGGGTATATTCCAAACATCGGATGGATTTTTGCCTTTGGGATTTCCAGAAAGCTTTCCTTTTTTGGGGCCCTTAAAATGTCGCTTGCCAGGATATTTCTGAGGCACACGCACGGGATCAAGGTTGAACACATAGTCATCCGACTTCGTGAACCAAATGATCGTTTCATAACGACCCGAGAACCGGTTTTTACAATGCAAACCATGACCAAAATGCCATACAATCCTATTTCGGAGCCTCAGCCCGTTTTCCTTGAAACAATCATACAATAAAATATCAAGCGGGATAATTTCCCCATCATCTACGTAGTTACCAACTTGCCAACAAATACTTCCATCAGGTTTCAAAATTCGAATGCATTCCTCAATGACCCGTTGCTGTTGAGCCTTGTATATATCTATATCTAAAACTTCTTCATACTCTTTGCCAATGTTGTAAGGTGGAGAAGTAACAACTAACTGTACACTCTCATCAGGCATTGTTCGCAGGAAGTCCATACAGTCCCCCAAATACAACGTTGCTTCATTTCTGGGGTCAAAAGTAGAAGGAATGATGATATCGAGTTGACTACTGAGACTTTTTTGCACAGCTTGTTCAGTTTCTTGAGCAGAATCAGAATCCTCTTTGGAATGGTCAGCCTCCCTATAATGGCTAAAAAGTGAAAACGTACCCGCATCCATCATAACCCCCTTATCCAACAAAAATCAAGTACAAGACCGAGTTAAAAATCAGTACAGCACATTTGCTCTACATAAACAATTCTATTTACAGTATCAGGGAGTCCGTCGGCAAATTCAGAGTATTAATTATCTGAATGTGCCATCCCATATATAGGCAAATATTGCTCGTTTTACCCAGATATGGGGGTGGCAAAGTAAGAAATGTATTTTATGAAGGAGCATGTCGGACTCCCTGAGTATCACAGAGCTATTTCCGCCCCCAGCCCCAATCGCTTGGCTGCCTCCAGCACCGCGCTAGCTGCCGCCACATCCTGCACAGCCACGCCGACCGACTTGAAGAAGGTGATTTCCTCCGCACTCTCCCGGCCCGGCTTTTCCCCGACGACGATCTCGCCCAACTCGGCGTAGATGTCATCCTCGCTTATCAACCCTTGCTCCAGCGGGATGATCAGATCGCCGGCCTCCGCCAGGCTGGCCTCGCGCTCATCGATCACCACTTTGGCCCGCAGCACGGTATCCGGCGGTATCTCCTGCATATCCGGGGTGTAGGCACCGACGGCGTTGATGTGCGTTCCGAGGCGCAAGTCGGCATCGTCAAAGACGGGACTTGTGGCCGTGGTGGCAGTGCAGATCACATCGGCCCGGCGCACACCATCTCCTGGCGTCTCGGCCACCTTGACCGGAAGCGACAATCTCTCGCTCATCTCATCGGCGTAAGCCGCGGCTTGCCCGGCCACGATGTCGTAGATCCAGGCTTCCTCGATGGGCCGCACAGCGCAGACCGCCTCCAACTGCGTGCGTCCCTGGGCACCGGCCCCGAAGATGGCGACGGTACGTGCATCATCGCGGGCTAGCAGATCGGTCGCAGCTCCAGAGGCCGCGCCGGTGCGCAGCGCGGTCAGATAGGCACCGTCCATCACCGCAGCCGGAGCGCCCGTCGTCGCATCGATCACCACAACCAGCGCGTGGATCAACGGCAGCCCTTTTTCTGGATTATGATTGAAGACGGAGACTATCTTGACCGCCATTTGACCATCCCCCTGACCGGAACCGCCAAGATAGGCCGGCATAAAAAGCGTGACGCCGTCCTGAGACAGGACATCGAGGGCAGTTCGCAATGGAAGATCGGCCTGACCACTGAAAAGCTGAGTGAAAGCGTCCTTCATCGCCTCTATCGCGCGCTCCATCGGCAGCGCCTTTCGCACATCCTCACCAGAAAGAACTCGCAGCATCAAGAAACCTCCTTTCCTACTTGCTCTTTGGCTCACTCAAGTTAGGAGTATAGAACAAAGGTGCTCAATTGTCCAGCCAAGCCAAGATTCCGATTTGCCAATCATTCCAATCGCGTGTATCATAACTTACACCGTACAACGACTGGAGAATTCCAAGATTGCGAAAAACTTGATACAAAAATATGAGGAGGTTGAAAATGGACTGGAACACACCCCAAGGCATTCTGCGACGGGGCATGAACGTGGAACGCGACGGCTACCGCTTTTATATGCAGGCCGCCGAGCGCGCTTCCAACGAACGCGGACAGGCGATGTTCCGCGACCTGGCCGAACAGGAGGAAGATCACCTGCGACTGCTTCTGGCGGAATATCGGGCCTTGGAGGCCGGCGAAGGCTGGCTCCCCTACGAGGAAGCGATGGCCCAGGAATTCGTCCTCGACCCCGCCAACCCGACCCTGCCGGGGGAGGAGCCACCGGAAGATGACATGCCGGTCTTCACGCCGGAGCGCGAGATTTCGCTGGAGAGCGACATCGCCGCGCTTGATTTCGGGCTGGAGACGGAGCGTATCGCCCGCGAACTATACGCCCAGGGCGCCGAGGAAACCGACGACGAGCACGCCCAACAAGCCTACTCGTTTCTCGTCAAGCAGGAGGAACAACACTATCAACTCCTGGAAAACACACGCGATTACCTCAGCGAGAACAACACCTGGTGGGATAGCGAAGAATATCCATTCTTCATCGGCTAGTTTTTAGGTGCAACGCATCTAAGTATGCGTTGCACCTAACTAAAACAGAGAATGAAAGAAAACAACATCGGAGATAGTTTTCAGCAAAAGACCAAGTACAGCCGAGGCGAACTGCGCGGCGGTCGGCTGGATTGGGCCAATAAGCCCGCGACCTACAAGCGGTATCCCGCGGCGCCGAAAATCCCGCTGAGCGATCCCGCCACAGAGGATGGAGCGCCAATCTGGGATGTGCTCCAGCAGCGACGGAGCGAGCGCCGCTTCCAGGACGCTCCTCTGGGGGAGAATGAACTCTCGCAGCTTCTCTGGGCCACGCAAGGGATCACCCAACACCGTCAGGGGATTGGCCTTCGGACTGCGCCTTCCGCTGGTGCGCTCTATCCAATAGAAACCTACTTGATTATCCATGACGTGGAAGGGATCGAGCCAGGCGTCTACCATTACAACGTCGAGGAGCACGCGCTCGATCAACTGAAGGGCGGTAATTTCCGCGCGGATATAGCCCGCGCGGCACTCGATCAGCGGATGGCCGCGCGAGCCAATCTGGTCTTCGTATGGACCGCAATCTTCGAGCGCTCGAAGTGGAAGTACAAGCAGCGCGCCTACCGCTATATCTACCTGGACGCCGGACACATCGCCCAGAACTTAGCGTTGGCCGCGGTAGCCTTGGGGCTGGGCAGTTGCCAGATCGCGGCGCTGTACGACGATGAGGCCAATGGGCTGCTGGACGTGGACGGCGTCGAGGAAAGCACAATTTACATGACGGTCGTGGGAAGGCCCCGATGAGCGAGCGTAATGCACGCTTCACACCATAATAAGGGGTAACCAATGAATCAAAAGATCGCTTTCGTGCTAATGGCTGGAACGGAGATGCCTTGTCGAATGATTCACGCCTTCATCTGGGCGCTGGACGTCACCAAACGCGGTGGAGAGGCTAAAATCATCTTCGAGGGCGAGTCGCCGCGCTGGTTATTGGAACTGCCCGACCCTGAGCACGGACGGCATGGGCTTTATCGAAAGGTCAAAGAGGCTGGGCTCATCGACGGCGTGTGCAAAGCCTGCGCCATCCAGGCCCAAGCGCTCGAGGCGGCAGCAGAAGAGGAGCTGCGTCTGATTTATGACGCCTCTGGTCACGTCAGCCTGGCGCCATACATGGAAGCCGACTATCAGATCGTGATGCCCTGAATCTTGCGGAGCGCGGCTGAGGATTCAGCCACGCTCCATTGTTCTCAGAATTTGAAAAGGAGGTATTTTATGGGAGAGCGCATCATCGTTCGTCAGAACAGCGACTTTATCACCGAGATTCTAGCCCTCGATCCGCATGACCCCGATGCTGACGAGTTTGAGATCGTCGAGCAGGCCCATCAGTTGACGCCCTATGGCATGCTGATGGCAAGCCTGGGCTCATGTACGGGTATTGTGTTGCACACCTACGCTCAGTACCACGATCTCCCGCTGGAAGAGGTGGAGCTGCGCTTGAATTATAACCGCATCTTCGCCGATGACTGCGAGGAGTGCGAACAGATCGGCGAGTACACCGAGCACATCGCAGAGGAAATCGAGTTAATCGGCGACTTGACGCAGCAAGATAAGGAGAGACTCTACCGCGTATCACTCCAATGTCCAATCCACAAGATCATCAAACATGGCGCGGACGTGAAGTCACACTTGGCTGAGGACTGAGGGAGAGGAAATGAAAACGCACAAACTGGGATATAGCGAGCTACAACTGACCGCCATCGGGCTAGGCACCTGGGCCATCGGCGGCGGGGGATGGGATCACGGCTGGGGGCCACAGGACGACACTCAATCCATAAACACCATCCACCGCGCCCTCGATCTGGGTATCAACTGGATCGATACCGCCGCGGTCTACGGCCTGGGCCACTCGGAAGAGGTGGTCGGTCAAGCGGTTGCAGATTGGCGGGACGAGGTCATTATCGCCACCAAATGCGGCCTGGTCTGGGACGAAGGCGGCACCACGCCCTATGGGCACCTGACGGCGGAAAGCGTGCGCCGCGAGGCCGAGAACAGCCTGCGCCGCCTCGATGTGGACGTGATCGACCTCTACCAGATCCATTGGCCCGATCCCGATGAGCAGATCGAGGAGGCTTGGGCCACAATCGCCGCGCTGATCGATGAAGGCAAGGTGCGTTACGGTGGCGTCTCCAACTTCAGCGTGGAGCAGCTAAAACGCATCCAGCCGATTCACCCCGTGGCGTCATTGCAGCCGCCCTACAATATGCTGCGGCGCGAGATCGAAGAAGACCTGCTGCCCTATTGCGCCGCACACAATATCGGCGTGATCGCTTACAGCCCGATGCAGTCAGGGCTACTGACAGGCAAATACACCAAGGAGCGCATCGCAGACTTGCCCGATGAGGACTGGCGCAAGCACAGCTCACGCTTCCAGGAGCCCGCGCTGAGCACCAGTCTGGAGGTCGTGGAAGGACTGCGGCCCATCGCCGAACGCCTTGGCGGCACGGTGGCGCAACTGGCAGTCGCCTGGGTGTTACAGCGCCCAGGGGTGACAGCGGCCATCGTCGGCGCCCGCAAGCCTCACCAGATCGAGGAAACGGTCCAGGCCGCCGGATGGGGCCTCTCGGACGAGGATATGGCTGAGATTGAGGCCCTGCTGGCGAAGCGGGAAAAGGCTTTACAGGAAGCTACATCATGAACGAGGAAATCGCTATAGGAAAGGAAGCGCCAGACTTCGAGCTGACCGATGTCGAAGGGCGCACGGTGCATCTCTCCGATTATCGGGACAAGAAACACGTCATCCTCAACTTCACGCGCGGCTTCCTCTGACCATATTGCCGCGCCCATCTCGCGCAGTTGCGCGAGGAGTATGATCGATTCCTGGCACGAGACATTATAGTCTTCGTCATCGGCCCCGAAGGCCCTCGTCGCTTCAAAAAGGTCTGGGAGGAAGAGCAATATCCGTTCATCGGGTTCCCTGACTACAAACACAAAGTGGCCGACCTATACGGGCAAAAGGTCAAGTTGCTCAAACTGGGGCGGATGCCAGCCATCATCATCGTGGATAAACAGGGCCTGATACGCTACGTCCACTTTGGCGACGATATGGCCGACATTCCCAAGAATGAAGATTTGCTGACAGTTCTAGAGGAGTAAGGCATGAGCAAATTGAAAGAGATGAAAACACCCATCTTCTGGGCCGAAGGACATCCCGGCCCACTGAAAGCCGAGGGTTGGAAGATTGAGATAGATGGATTAGTCCAAAAGCCGAACTCATTGACCTACAAGGAGATACTCGGCTTTCCCAAGGCCATCGCCGATGCGCGGATGACGTCGGTCTCTGGGTTCAGCGTGCGCGGTGAGTGGGGCGGCGTGCGTATCAGCGAAATCATACGCCTGGTCGAGCCAAAGCCAGAAGCATCTCATGTCCAGTTTGTATCCTACCGCGCGATCTACACCACCTGCATTCCACTGGAGGAAGCGCGAAAGGAGCGCACCCTGCTGGCCTACGAGTTCGACGGTGAGCCGCTAGAATCGGACTATGGCGGCCCGGTGCGCATTTTCTGTCCCTACCTCTGGGGGTACAAATCGGCCAAGAGCGTGATAAGGCTTCGCTTCGTAGATCGCTCGATCCCTGGCTACTGGGAAGTGCGCGGCTATCCCGACGCCGCCCAGATCAAGCCCCGACGTGTGCTCGATGTCAACAGCGGTAGATGGCGACGTATCCCCGGCGGGGAGGTCACCGCGTTCATAGACTAGGGGGACCACAAGCAACCCCATGTAAACATCTTGAAGAGACCCTAAAGGTTTCAACAACCTTTGGGGTCTTGCTCCTGAAAAGTCGCTCCGTTTTGACCGCTATGCGAGAGACAACATCGTTCATCTCTCGTCAAGTAGGGAGGTAGCCCATGCCTAGAATCATCTCCATTCATTCATTCCGCGGTGGCACTGGCAAGTCCAACATAGCCGCCAACATAGCCACCATCTTCGCGCAACATGGCCGCCGAGTGGGTATCATTGACACCGACATCCAATCGCCCGGCATCCACGTCCTCTTCGGATTGAATGAGGAAAAGATAGATCGGGCACTCAACGATTACCTTTGGGGCCGATGTGCCGTAGAGGAGACGGCCTATGATGTAGGCGGGCTTTTGGAGGTCGGCGCGGGGAAGCTGGCCGTGATGGGAGGCGGCATTCACCTCATTCCATCCAGCATCAAAGCGGGCGAGATCACCCGCGTGTTGCGCGAGGGATATGATGTGGGCCTCCTAAACAATGGATTCCGGGAACTGATCCAGCGGCTGACTCTGGATTATCTCTTCATCGACACACACCCTGGCCTCAATGAGGAAACACTGCTCTCCATCGCCATCTCCGATGTCCTGATGATTATCCTTCGACCGGATCAGCAAGACTACCAAGGCACGGCGGTGACAGTGGACGTGGCACGCAAATTGCAAATTCCGCGCATGTTTCTGGTGGTCAACAAAGTGCTCAAGTCCTTCGATTTCAACAGTGTAAAGAGGGAAGCGGAGGAATCCTACAACTGCGAAGTGGTCAATGTACTGCCCCTATCCGAGGACATGATACGCCTGGCAAGCAACGGCGTCTTCTGCCTGCATCATCCCAACCATCCCTTCACTAAGCGCCTTATCACTATTGCCGAAAAAATATTGGAGGCAACGGAGTGATATGAAACTAAATGTCAAGTTCTTCCTATCCATCGTGAGCGTGCTGGTGATCATAGTGATCGCCATAACCTTCATCAACACTCGTGGCGCTATCCAAGCTATGCTGAGTCAGATGGAGAAGGATGGCCTCGCCCTCGCCCAATTGCTGGCCCACAGCAGCGATTTCGCCATGCGGGTACCCGATCAGATGGAAGAGGTCGTCGGCGACCAGATGGTAGTAGAGGCACGCATCGCGGCCCACCTGGTGACAGTCGCCGAGCAGCAGGCGGGCCTCTCAGAGGCAGAAGTCAACGACATCTTGCTTGACATCACCGAAAACACAGTGCTCGATGAATTCTGGATCACGGACGAGACAGGCCATGCCTACTTGCACACGTCGCCGGGGATCGATTTCACCTTCGACCCTGACCCTGAAGAGCAGCCACAGGCCCATTTCTTCTATCCGCTGCTCGAACAGGAAGATGGCGTAGTAATCCAGGAAGCACGTAAGCGGGAAGTGGATGACAGAACATTCAAATATGTCGGCGTCTCCGGCATCGACAAGCCACGCATCGTTCAAGTGGGTTATGAATTGACCTTCCTCAACAAGCTCAGCCGTGACATGAATGTCCAGAAGTTAGTGGACGAACTGACCGGTCACGGTAACGTGGCCGCCATTCGCATATGGAGCGCCAAACGGGAGACACTCGCCGATAGCACACATCCCGCCCAGGGCGTTGGGGAGGTGCTGGATATGGAAGATGTCAATCTGATGGACGCAGCTATCCGGTCCAGGAAAGTAAACTCAGAGTTACGGGATGACGTCTTTCGGGTAGCGGTACCCATGTTGAACGAGGAGGAAAAAGTGAAGCAAGTGGCGCTCTTTTACCTGCTAACCGATAGCGTACAGGCCGCCGTCCGCACCGGTATTATGCGCAGCATCCTCCTCTCATTAGCCGTGATAGCCGCTGGGGCTGGACTTTCCTTCTTCCTCAGTCAAAGCATCACGAGGCCGGTGCGCAAGCTAGTTGGCGCAGCACAAGCGGTTGAGCAAGGAGAAAAATTTGAGCCAGAGCGCATCGCTGACATAACCAAGTCCAAGGACGAGTTGGCGCACTTGGCACGCGTCTTTGGGCAGATGGTCACCAAGGTGCAAGCCCGCGAGAAACATCTGAAGCGACAAGTGGAGGAACTGCGCATCGAGATCGACGAAGTGAAGAAATCCAAACAGGTAAAAGAGATCACAGAAACAGACTATTTCCAACATCTACGCGAGCGCGCACAGGAGATACGGGACAAAAAACCTTAAAGCGAAATTCATATAACTTGACGAAAATAGGCTTTTCCGTTACAATCGCAGCGCGTTTTTTGAATTGAAATACAAGTTCCTA
>CAZANJ010000001.1:17924-19650 GCA_964486415.1 uncultured Anaerolineales bacterium | reverse complement strand
ACTCCGTCCGCCGCTTGAAATGTAGGAACCAGGATTTTTCATCGGACATGCCATGTTTGAAAGTTTGACCGACAAGCTACAAAATATCTTCCGGAAATTGGGCAAGCGGGGTATCCTGCGTGAGGATGATGTGGATCAAGTGATGCGAGAGATCCGCCTCGCCCTCCTGGAAGCGGACGTAAACTACAAAGTCGTCAAAGATTTCAACGCTCGCGTGCGGGAACGGGCCGTGGGCATCGAAGTATCCCAAAGCCTCAGCCCAGCTCAACAGGTTATCAAGATCGTCCACGAAGAGTTGATCGATACGCTGGGCAAGCCGGGACGACTGGAACTCCAGGGGAAAGCGCCATATGTGATCATGCTGGTCGGACTACAGGGCTCCGGTAAAACGACGACGGTGGCCAAGCTATCCCGGCACCTCAAGCAGAAGGGACATTTGCCACTGATGGTTGCCGGAGACACATACAGACCAGCGGCCGGCAAACAGCTAGAGATATTGGGACGCCAACTGGAGCTCCCGGTCCACAGCGGAGAACGCCGCGTCTCACCACCCCGGATTTGCAGCAACGGGGTCCGCGAAGCGCGCCAAAGCGGGCGCGACGTGGTCATTTTGGACACCGCTGGTCGGCTTCAGATCGACGATGAGATGATGTCCGAACTGGAAGCAGTCAAGCAAAAGACAAACCCCATTGAGACGCTACTGGTAGCCGATGCGATGACGGGCCAACAGGCAGTCAACGTCGCCGAGGGATTTCACAAACGCATTGGATTAACCGGCCTGATTTTGACGAAGGTAGATGGAGACGCCAGAGGTGGCGCGGCCATCAGCATGCGAGCCGTTACTGGCGTGCCGATCAAGTTCCTGGGCACTGGTGAGAAAACTGACGCGCTGGAAAGATTCCACCCCGACCGACTGGCCTCTCGCATTCTGGGGATGGGGGATGTACTGACGCTCATCGAACGGGCGGAAGCGGCCTTTGACGAAGAGCAGGCCAAGCAGATGGAGCGCAAGATACGCGAGGCCAGCTTCGATCTGGAGGACTTCCTGGAGCAACTGCAACAGGTCAAGCAGATGGGGCCACTGAACCAGCTACTCGATATGGTGCCGGGAATAAGGGATTTAGCACAGCAAGTATCTCCAGAGGCCACCGATAAACAGTTCAAGCAAATCGAGGCGATCATTCTCTCGATGACGCCGGAGGAAAGACGCAATCCTCGCATCATCAAAGGGAGTCGCAAGAAACGCATCGCCTATGGCAGTGGAACGACAGTACAAGAAGTGAACGCCTTGCTCAGCCAATTCCGCCAGATGCAGAAGGTGATGAAGCAACTAGGCAAGGGACAAAAAGGCATGCAGCAATTGATGGGCATGTTTGGATAAGATGAACAGTTCTTAACACTCAATATCACAAAATAGGAGAAGTATGGTCAAAATTCGACTACGTCGTGTAGGCACCAAGAAGCAAGCCAGTTTTCGTGTCGTTATCGCCGACTCAAGAGCGCCCCGTGACGGGCGTTTCATCGAGAAAATTGGCTTTTACAACCCACGCACCGAGCCAGAAACGCTGCAAATCGACGAGGCACGCGCATTGTACTGGCTGCAAGTAGGCGCACAACCCACCGAATCGGTAACGCGCTTATTGACGACCAATGGTACATTAGCTCGCTTCGAGCGGCTGCGGCAAGGAGAAGAACTAGAGGCACTCGTCGCCGAAGCAGAAGCAGA
>CAZANJ010000001.1:0-17824 GCA_964486415.1 uncultured Anaerolineales bacterium | reverse complement strand
GAGGGAGAGGACGTAGAAGTCGAAGAAGCACAGCCGATAGAAGAAGAGGCTGAGGCTGAGGAAACGGCCGAAGAAACAGCTGCTGAAGCAGCAACTGAAGAAACTGTCGAAGAAGAGAATGAAGAAGAGGATGAAGAAGAGGAAA
This sequence comes from uncultured Anaerolineales bacterium, assembly GCA_964486415.1. GTDB lineage: Bacteria > Chloroflexota > Anaerolineae > B4-G1 > B4-G1 > CAZANJ01. The sequence continues at coordinate 17,679 of CAZANJ010000001.1, read as the reverse complement.
CGACAGAGCCTTCTGAAGATGAAGCGGAAGAAGAGCCCGAAGCTGATCAAGCTGAGTAAGCCAAGCAAATAAAGACTTCCGGATCATAACAGTCTTATCGCAGTGGGAACTTGCTCCTTTACTGCGCCGTCATATCGTATTTATCATCTGCTTCAATTACTAACAGGGAGGAGGAGCAATGGCTTCTTCAATGAAAGAACTGGTGGAATTCATCGCTAAATCGCTGGTGGATGACCCGACGCAAGTGCATGTCTCCGAGATTGAAGGAGAAAACGCGGTGATTCTGGAACTAAGAGTAGGCCCGGAGGATATGGGCCGCGTTATTGGTAAAGGAGGACGCACCGCGAACGCCATGCGTCGGCTCATCCGCGTCATGGCTGCCAAAGAAGGGAAACGGGCTAATCTCGAAATCGTCTAAAACTATCGCCGGTGGAGACACCGGCGATAAACATGGCATAGCATTTGTGAACATCCCATCCACATAGACAACATATAGGCGCATCTTTTTGCGCAATTGGAGTAGCTAATCCAGTGCTCATTGAGCAACAAATTTCTGCCGCGAGCTTTCTGATATCCAAAAAGCGACCCCAGAATCGAGAATCAAATAATACTCAACCCTTGTTGCCAAAGCGTGAGCACATTGGAAAACGGTTGAACTCTTATGCCCAAGAATCCCACTGAACAGAAGAATAGTAGTCAAGGGGGCTCAGGGAAAGAACATGCACCTGAGCCTTCCTTTGTGGTAGTCGGGAGAGTGCGCCGACCACATGGCATCCGGGGTGAAATCCGGGTCGAAATCCTGACGGATTACCCCGAAAGATTGAATCAACATACCCATTTCTACCTCGCTCCGCCCAAGCGACCCGAAAAGGTGCAAAAATACCCCATTGAAAGTATCCGTCCCCATAAAGACATTTTGCTACTCAAACTAGGTGGCTGTGACGAGCGCAACGCCGCCGAAGAACTGCGCGATATGCTCGTCCAGGTACCGTTCGAAGAAGCTGTGCCGCTAGAAGAGGGTGAGTATTACCATTTTCAGCTCATCGACATGGAGGTAGAAACTGATACTGGCGAGTGGCTGGGTCGCGTGGTGGAGGTTCTGGATACCGGGACTCACGATGTTTATATCGTTCACGGTCCACGTGGAGAAGTGCTGCTGCCCGGGGTAGAAGATGTGGTGCTTGAACTCGACCTGGAAGCACAATTGATGACCGTGCACATAATGCCTGGACTATTGAAGGATTAGGGCCAATCCTGGAAGGATTTGAAAGATGGGTGATCTACACTATTGGATTGGGTTCAACAAAGTAAGCGGCATCGGGCCGCTACGGCTGCGGGCATTGCTCGATCATTTCGGTGACATAGAGCGAGCGTGGTACGCACCGGAGAGTGAACTACGCGCCATAGGGCTGGACAGCCGTTCGCGGCGAAATCTGCTGAAAGCTCGAAGTAAATGGGACCTGGATCAGGAACTGGAGCGGATTGAGGCCACAGGAGCCAATGTTCTCACATGGGAAAATCCCAACTACCCGAACCTCCTTCTAGAGATCGCCGCCCCGCCGCCGGTACTCTATGTCAAAGGCAGCTTAAGGGAAAGTGACGCCTGGGCTGTCGCCGTAGTCGGCACACGACGGGCTTCATCCTACGGCAAAGAGGTAACCCGCCAACTGGCCGATGCGCTGGCCCGCAATGGCATCACGATCATCAGCGGCATGGCACGCGGGATCGACTCTGTGGCCCACCAGGCCGCTTTGGAAGCAGGAGGACGCACTATCGCCGTGTTTGGGTGCGGCATCGAACACATCTACCCGCCGGAACACCGTAAGCTCGCCCAGCAGATCATGGAGCACGGCGCATTGGTGAGTGACTACCCAATAGGGACACCTCCGGAAGGGAAGAACTTCCCTCCGCGCAACCGCATTATCAGCGGGTTGTCGCTGGGGGTGCTCGTCACCAACGCTGGCAAACGCAGCGGCGCTTTGATCACGGCCGATTATGCCGCCGAGCAAGGACGAGAGGTTTTCGCCGTACCAGGAAGCATCTTGACAAAGGGCAGCGTCGGCGCCAATGATCTAATCCAAGATGGGGCCAAACTGGTAGCGAAGCCGGAGGACATCTTGGAGGAGTTGAACTTGACGATGATAGCCGAACAAACAGAGGCACGTCAAGTGCTCCCGACGGACGCCAAGGAAGCTTCACTTCTCGATCATTTATCGAGTGAGCCTACACACGTGGACGAGATCCGCCAGCAGGTGGGATTGCCCATTGCACAGGTAACCAGCACACTGGCGATGATGGAGCTGAAGGGTATGGTGCGCCAAGTGGGAGGAATGAAATATGTTGTGGCCCGTGAGCCAGGAGTCGAGTATATAGTTGACTAATGGAGAATGTAGAATGGAGAATATAGAATGAATTTCTATGCACTGATTATGGCCGGGGGTACCGGCACACGATTATGGCCCGTTAGCCGTCGCGATCGGCCCAAGCAATCGCTCAAGTTATTTGGCGAACGCACGATGTTCGAGCACGCAGTGGACCGCATCGCGCCCATCTTCCAGCCGGAGGAAATCTTTGTGGTCGCCGGCGATGAGCACGTACCCGATTTAATGTCACAAGCGCCAGAGCTACCACTTGATAACTTCCTCGTCGAGCCGCAAGGGCGCGGCACCGCCCCCTGCATCGGGCTAGGAGCAATCCACCTGGAAAAGCGAGATCCAGAAGCAGTGATGGTGGTACTCACGGCTGATCATTACATCGCCGATGTCGAACGCTTCCGCAAAGTGCTCAGCGCGGCGGCGGAAGTCGCAGCGGAAGGCCCACTAGTCACGCTGGGGATCACACCATCATCGCCCTCGACCGGCTACGGTTACATCCAACAGGGCGAGAGTATGAGCACTGTGGACAGCTTCGATGTCTTTCGAGTCAAAAAATTCACCGAGAAACCCAGCGCAGAGACCGCGCTTCATATGATGGAAAGCGGCGAGTACACCTGGAACAGCGGGATGTTCATCTGGCGCGTCGACCGAATTATGGATGAATTCCAGAAGCAAATGCCCGATCTCTACGTCCGGCTGGCGGAAATTGAAGCCACGTTGGGAAGCGATGGGTATCAACCAACACTCAACCGCGTCTGGCCCCAGGTCGTCAAGCAAGCGATTGACTATGGCGTGATGGAAGGGGCCGATAATGTAGCGGTCATTCCGGTGGACATTGGCTGGTCGGACGTGGGTAGTTGGGGCAGTCTGGCGGAGTTATTGCCGGCTGACGATTCTGGAAACGTCATCGTGGGGCCACACCTGGGCCTAGATACGCGGGATACGCTCATCTTCGGCAACGGCGAGAACCGCCTGATCGCCACCATCGGGGTGGAAGGGATGGTAATCGTGGATACCGATGACGCGCTGCTCGTCTGCCCAATGGAGCGTGAGCAAGAGGTGCGCGAATTGGTGAGGGAATTGGAGAATCGGGACGAAGTCGATCATCTGTGATAGAGTTGGAAATAGTACTGGAAAATGGGACTAAAGATGGGGGAGTATGAAAGCGTATTGCGTTAAGTGCAAAGCTAAAAGGGAGATGAAAGATCCGCAGCCGGTGTTTACCAATCGGGGGACGCCAGCTACAAAGGGAATATGCCCGGTTTGTGGCACTAAGCTATTCCGTATGGGAAGCACGCCGGCACACGAGGGCCTCGATCCAAACGAACATATGGTCAGGTCGAAAGCGCGAGCCGAGCGGGAAAAACAACCCGGCTTGGTCATAGTCGAGTCGCCAGCCAAGGCACGCACCGTAGGCCGCTTCCTGGGGAAGAAATATAACGTGCGGGCATCGGTAGGCCACATTCGCGACCTTCCCTCCAACCGGATGGGCGTAGATATTGAGAACAATTTCGCACCTCATTACATCGTACCATCCAAGCGCAAGGACATCGTGCGCGACTTGAAGAAAGCTGTTCGGGATTCGTCCAAAATCTACCTGGCGACCGACCCCGACCGAGAGGGAGAGGCCATCTCCTGGCACCTGCTACAAGCGCTCGATGCGGCAATTCGCTGGCGACCGGTATACCGTGTCGAGTTCCACGAGATCACGGAGGACGCCATCGAGCACGCCTTCACCCATCCACGGGAAATCGACATGCAGCGCGTGGACGCGCAACAGGCAAGGCGCATCCTCGACCGACTCGTAGGCTACACACTCAGTCCACTGCTGCGCGATAAGCTAGGCCGACGCGGCCTCTCGGCCGGGCGGGTGCAATCGGTAACTGCGCGACTCGTAGTAGAGCGGGAGCGCGAGATCGAGGCATTCGTACCCCTCGAATACTGGTCTCTGGAAGCAGAGTTAGCAAAACAAAAACCAGAACAGGATCAACCGCCAAGCTTCATCGCCAATCTGCACCGCATTCGCGAGGAAGAAGTAGAACTCCATAGTGAGCCTGAGGTGCAGGCCGTCATAGAAGAGCTGAAAGATTCCACCTACACAGTGATGGACGTGAAGGAAGGGCAACGCCGAAGGCGGCCAAATGCTCCATTTACCACCAGCACGATGCAACAACAGGCATCATATAAACTGGGGTACACGGCCAAGCGCACCATGGCGGTGGCTCAACAGTTGTATGAGGGCATAGACCTGGGAGATGGACCGATCGGGCTAATCACCTATATGCGCACCGACAGCACCAACGTGGCCGAGCAAGCCCAGGCAGAAGCGAGGGAGTATGTGGTGGAAGAGTACGGCGAGGAGTATGTGCCACCCGAACCGCCACAATACAAGACGAAGGCCAAGGCGGCCCAAGAAGCCCACGAAGCGATTCGCCCTACCAGCGTCTTCCGCACACCGAAGTTACTCAAGAAACACCTCAACAAGAGTCAATATCGGCTATACGAATTGATCTGGCAGCGCTTCGTCGCCAGCCAGATGGCGCGGGCGGTCTACGACACCATCGCGGCCGAGATTCTGGCCGGGCCAGCCGAGGTTGAAGAAAGGCCCTATCTCTTGCGCGCCAGCGGCTCCACGCTGCGTTTTCCCGGCTTCCTGGCTGTATACGAAGAGGAAAAAGATGAGGACGAGGTGGAAGAAGAGGAGCGCAACCGGGAGGAAATTCCACCATTGGCAGTGGATGAAGTGCTCGACCTGGTAGAGTTGCTGCCAGATCAGCATTTCACCAAAGCGCCGCCGCGCTACTCCGAAGCGAGCCTGGTGCGCGATCTGGAGGCCTACGGCATCGGAAGGCCCAGCACCTACGCACCCACTCTATCGACGATACAACAACGCGGATATGTCGAGCGACGCGGGAAGCGGCTCTATGCCACCGAGATTGGTATGATCGTCAACGATCTGCTTGTCAAATACTTCCCGGAATACATCGATGTGGACTTCACCGCACAGATGGAGGATGAATTAGACCTGATCGCCAGCGGTGAGCGAGACTGGGTGCCCATTCTGCGCAATTTCTACTCCCCCTTCGCCGACACGCTCAATCAGGCGCAGGAAAAAATGCCAGAAGTGGAGATAAACAATCAACCGACGGGCGAAGATTGCCCGGAATGTGGCCATCCCCTCGTCTATCGCTACGGGAGGTATGGGAAGTTCATCGGGTGCAGCAACTTCCCCGAATGTCGCTTCAGCAAGCCGATCCTGGTTAAGACCGGAGCGAAATGTCCGGAGTGTGGCGGCGACCTGGTGGAAAAGAAGACCCGCCGCGGACGCACGTTCTACGGCTGTTCCAACTATGATGCGGACGATCCCGATTCCTGCGAGTTCGCGGTCTGGAAGCGCCCCTTGCCACAAACCTGTCCTCAGTGCGGCGGGCTTTTGACCGAGGTGCGACAGGGCTGGGCTAAATGTACAAGCTGTGATGAAGAATTTGAGATCACAGACCTGCCAGAAGAACCAGAAGAGACCGAAGAGGCCTAAATTTATTTGCCCTAGAGAATGTTTTGTGATAAAGTAGTTGTGTACCGATGACGCTCATGGTACAATAATCGCGGCAAAGCTCAACATATTAGTGGCCAGGGGGTAAAAATGGACACGATCTTGGAATTCGTTCAACAACGTAAGACCTTGGCAGCATTGATTGTAGGAAGCTTACTAGGTCTGCTTTTGGGGTTGGCCATCGGATGGTGGTGGTGGCCGGTGGAATGGGGCAGTTCCACTCCCGCTAACCTGCGCTCCGACTTTCAGGATGAGTATATCCTTTGGGTCGCAGAGCAATATGCAGAGGATGGCGACCTGGAACAAGCACGCCGTAGATTAGGCGTGGAATTCTGGAAAAAAGGCCAACTTGTAGAGACAATGCAAGAGCTAAAACAAGAGCAAAGCGGCCAAGAGGTCTTGCATGTAGAACAATTAGCCCAGGCATTGGAAGTCACAACCGCTCCCGAGACAGAAGCTGAGACAGAAACGGAGGAAACCAAAGACGGCGGGGCCTTCCGGTCAATATCCCTGGTTTGTGGTGTTGGATTGCTTGTCTTGGCTGTAGTCATAGGGGGATTCATTCTCATCCAGCGCTTGCGCGAGGAGCCATCGGCGTCCGGAGAAAAGGCGTACAAGCCATCGCCCCCCGTGATTGAGCAGTCTCCACCCACCGAGAAGGTCACTGCTTGGCAAGGAGCATCGCCTTTAGCCCAATTTGTGGCTACCTACGTGACAGGAGATGAACACTTCGATCCATCATTCAGCATCGAGACGGAGAGCGGCGCCTTTATGGGCGAATGTGGAGTGGGCATCTCGGAAGCCATCGGCGTGGATCAGCCCAGCAAGGTCACAGCCTTAGAGGTATGGCTCTTCGACAAGAACGACATCCGCACCGTCACGAAGGTACTGATGTCGGACTACGCTTATCACGACGAGGCATTGCGCACCAAGCTGGCACCCAAAGGAGAGCCGGTGCTGGTCGAACCCGAAAAGGATGTCATATTGGACACCCAGACTCTACGGGTTCGGGCGCGCATCCTGGAAGTCGAGTACGGTGAGGGTGATGTACCGCCCGAAAGCTATTTCAGCAAGGTGGCCGTGGATTTAGCAGCCTGGGTCAAACCGAAGGCGGAACAGACAGAAAAGCCTCCCAGAAACCTTGACGTCGAAACGCCGGCTGCACCTCCCACACTCTAGAAGATCACGGCAGACTTAGCCCCAATAGGAAGAAACCAGGTTTATGCTGCTATATTAAGAAACCTGGTTTCTTGCTTGCAAGCGCTGGGCAATTTGAAGCATAGAGGAGAAGAATGGGCCAATCGACTTTATCTCGTATATGGATCATCATCGGTAGCGGCTGCCTGGTGGTAGCTGGTTTCCTCACATTATGGACAATCATCAGTCGTGAGCCCAGCCCCCCACCCCCGACACCAACGCCGGTCGTACCCACCGCCACCTCATCGCCGACGCCTCTGCCAACACAAACGCCGACACCGATACCGACAGCTACCCCAGATCCTATCGTCGCCCACGTCAACGAGTACACCATCACCTACTCCCTCTGGTACGAAGCGACGATTCTCGACTACGTGGCAAGCGATCTAGCCGGACAGGAAACGCCACAATCCGACCAGGTTTTGCAGCGCCTAATCAGCGAATCGCTGATACAACAGTCTTTTCCTCCAGAACAGGAACCAACGGAAGAAGAAATCGAGGAACGTATCAGCGCGATGGAGCAGGCCTGGGGTATAGAGGACGCCGATCTAGTCGCAAAGCTCGAAGCGGTGGGACTAGACCGTGACGCATTCTACCAGGCCATTTATCGCGTGATGCTCGTACAGGCCGGGCTGAAGGAACTGGAGAAGCAGGATGAAAATCTCGCTTCCTGGCTACAAGAACAACGAGAAACAGCCGAAATCACCACGGTCGAAGGAGTACCCACACCCGCCATTCCAACCACTCAGTCCCCGACCGAGACACAGGTATCACCAACAACTACACCCACGCCCGATGCTTCCTCAGCGATCCCCGAAGTCGCCCCCGAATTTGTCCTCCAACGGGCCACAGGCGGCACATTCACGCTGACGAAGCAATTGGCCGAAGGGCCGGTGGTGCTGGTCTTCTTCCAAAAGTGCGGGTGAGGGCCTGACCGAACACAACTCGTAGGGTTGCGCAACCAGTACAAGGCATTCCAGGAAGCCGGAGTAGAGGTAGTCGCGTTGGCCGTCGCTTCCCCCAGCGCAGTGGACAGCGCCAGAAAGACCACCGGAGCCACCTACCCCATGCTGGCCGATCCGCAACACGAGGCAGCCGACGCCTATGGGGTCTACAATTTGCTAAACGACAAACTGGCCGCCCCGGCCGTATTCATCATCGCAGCTAACGGCGATATCGTCTGGCACTACGTCGGCAAAAACCGAAACGACCGCCCCAGTCCACAGAAGATTCTGGAGCATCTGCCCTAAGAATCCCTGGATCGTCGCGATCTGTATGAGCGGCCGCATCCTTGGCTGATCGTTGGCATGCCGCCGCACCGGACGCGAGGCCGATGCGGTACGCCACTTCAATGAGGCAATAGACACTTGGCCGAACTCGATCTACGGTCACGCAGCGCAAAAGGCGCTGAAACAGAAGAATAAAGAATAGCTGATCCTCCATCTCCCCATATTCCCCCTTTGACGCTGCCCCAGTCGTGTGCTAAAATGCAAGCCTTACCAGAAAGGAGCATGCATGAACCTACCTGAGCATTACGTCTATATGGACCATTCCGCCACCACACCTGTGCATCCACAGGTGGTCGAGGCGATGCGGCCCTACTGGAGCGAGCGGTTCGGCAACAGCGAATCCGGGCACACCGTCGGCCTGCAAGCCGCGATGGGACTTGAGAACGCCCGCAGGTCCATCGCCGAGATACTGGAATGCCGCCCCTCCGAGATCGCCTTCACAGCCTCCGGCACCGAGGCCGACAACCTGGCTCTGCGCGGAGCCGCCTGGGCCGCTCGCCAAGAACAAACCGGCAATCACATCATCACCACCCCCATCGAGCACCCCGCCGTAGGACAAACGGTCGATCAACTGCGCGACCTGTTCGGCTTCGAGGTGAATCGCGTGCCGGTGAATCAATTCGGACACGTGGACCCAGACGACGTGGCAAGCGCCATCCGCCCCGACACCATCATAGTTAGCGTGATGATGGCCAACAACGAGGTCGGCACAGTGCAGCGCGCGGTGAAGATCGGGCGCATCTGCCGCGAGCAGGGCGTGCTCTTCCACACCGACGCAGTGCAGGCCGTCGGTCGGCTTCCGCTGGAACTGGATGACCTCAACGTGGATCTGATGGCCCTCTCGGCCCACAAGTTCTATGGCCCCAAGGGAGTCGGGCTGCTCTACGCGCGCGACGGCACGCCACTGCTACCCGCTATCACCGGCGGCGACCACGAGCACGGGCGACGTCCCGGCACCGCCAACGTCGCCGGAGCTGTGGGGCTGGCGACCGCGCTGAAACTAGCGGAAGAGGAACGCATCGCGGAATGCAGCCGCCTTCGCTCATTGCGCGACCTGCTCATCGAGGGGCTCCTAGAACGCATCCCCGACATCCGATTGACCGGTCACCCCAGACATCGCTTGCCCCACCACGCCAGCTTCGCCATTCGCGGCGTCGAAGGACGCTCGGTGATACTCGCGCTCGACGAGGAAGGCATCGCTGCCAGCGCCGGAGCGGCCTGCGACGCGGGAGAAGCGGTCCCGTCATCAGTGCTCGCGGCGATGGGCCTACCGCCGGAATGGAGCCTGGGCAGCTTGCGTCTCACACTGGGACACGCCAACGACGAGGATGACGTGGAACTCATAATCGAAGTGCTGCCGCGCATCGTCGAGCAGCTACGAGGGAGTGAATGAGCGAGCGGTTGATCGCCGCGCTCAGCGGGGGAGTGGATAGCTCCGTAGCGGCTGCGCTCCTGGTCGAGCGCGGCCACGAGGTCACCGGCATGATGTTGCGGCTCTGGGCAGAGCGTGGTACGAGCTCCGCCTCCGCAAACCGCTGTTGCACGCCCGATGCGGTGGAGCGAGCGCGGCGCGTCGCCGCTCAACTCGGCATTTCCTTCCATCTGATCGACGCCCAGGACGCTTTCAAGAAAGAGGTGGTGGACTATTTCATAGCCGAGTACGCATCGGGACGCACGCCCAACCCCTGCATTCACTGCAACCGCATCGTTCGCTTCGGGATACTGCTCGAACAGGCACAAGCGCTGGAAGCGGACTTCATCGCCACGGGACATTACGCCCGTATGCGCCGCGTGGGCAAGCGCTATCAACTGCTGCGCGGGCGAGATCGCTGGAAGGATCAATCTTACTTCCTACACAGCCTGACTCAAGAGCAATTGGCTCACATCAAATTCCCGCTGGGCGAATTGACCAAAGAGGAAGTGCGGGAGATCGCCCGTCGGCGCGGCCTGCCGGTGGCGGAGCAACCGGAGAGTCAGGACATCTGCTTTGTGGCCGACGGAGATTACCGACGCTTCCTGGCCGAGCGATTCCCCGAATTGATGCGCCCCGGCCCGATCCTCGATACCGGCGGGCAAGTCATGGGCCGACATCAAGGGCTGCCAGCCTATACCATCGGCCAGCGCAAGGGACTGGGCATCTCGGCGCCGGAGCCGCTTTACGTGCTGGCAATCGAGCCGGAGAAGAACGCCCTCATCGTCGGGCCAGCGGATGAGCTAGGCCGGGACCATTGTCGCGCAGAGAATATGCACTACATCAGCGGCGAGACACCGAACGCTCCCTTCCGCGCCACGGCGCAGATTCGCTATCGAGCGCGACCGGCCGCCGTCACGGTGAAGCCGCTGCCTCAGGATGAAGCTGAGGTCCACTTCAACTCCCCCCAACGCGACATCACACCGGGACAATTCCTGGTGCTCTATACAGAAAAAGGAAATGTCGTGCTGGGCGGAGGTGTCATTTGTAGGCCTCAACAGGCTATGCTATAATCCCTTCACTATGGAAATGGAATCCAAAACCCAACAAAAAACTGTATCTCCCACCCCCAAGCTACCCGAACCGCAGCAGCCAGAAGCGACTGAAACAACTGATATGCCTGCAACCACAGAGGCGGAATCAAAAGCACGCCGCAGGCTGATCATAGGGCTAGCCATAGTCGGCGTGTTACTGCTGGGCTTGATCGTGCTGATGGTTTTCCTCTCCATCAGCGCCTACCAGGCCGCCAGGACGGGCGTCGAACCCAGTCCCGGCAGCGTCGTAGTGAGCCTGTTGCGGGATGCGGCCATCATCTTCGTCGCCTTCGAGACACTCATCATCGGCGTGCTACTGATCATTTTGATGATGCAGATGCAGGCGCTGATCGTGCTCCTGCGCGAAGAGATCAAGCCGATGATGGAAGCGGCCAACGAAACGATGGCCACAGTGCGCGGTACGACTCAGTTCGTCAGCCACAACGTGGTCTCGCCGATGATGAAATGGTCCAGCTACCTGGCAGGTATACGGCGCATAGTGCGGGAAGCGGTCGGGCTGCGCAAGAGCGGGAAGAAGGAAGAATAAATTCCCACTCACTCCACCCCAAGCTTCAGGATTTCGAGTAGCCGCCTACTTCACGGGGCCGGTTATGCTTGCCTCATTGTCCAATCTGGTGACAGATGGGACAAGTCGGGCTAAGCCGTGCGAAATCCTCTATCTCTTGATGCAGGTTTTGAGCCTGAAATAGCTACATTGCAGAGATTATCCGAAGTCTCGGTAATCGCGTCAAGCGCTATGCCGTCGTGAACAGAGAGTGCTGGGCCTTCTATTCTCCGCAGAATCCCATCACCACCTCTTCAAGCTGATGCAAGTATAACTCTTTTGCAATTTACCGGGTCTAGCGAAGGGTAGAAAAGCCACTGACCAAGGGATTCCGAAAGAGTTTGAAGTTATCTCACCATAAAAAGGAGATCGCAATGTCTCGTCAGAAGAAAGCTTTTTCGTTATTCGCCAGGGCCATTCTCGTGCTGATCAGCGCAGCCGGTCTATGGTTCCTCTGGACCAGATTCCTCTCTACCTCAATCCTGAATGCATCTGGAAACCCTAGTCTGATGTTATCGACATTCCAAAGCCCAATCGGTGACCCCGAACTTAACTTGGTCAAAAGCGTAGACAATGATGCGCCCCAACCCGGCGATGTGATCGAGTACTCCCTCACCTATTCGACCACCAATCCGGGCTCACAGGCCTTCAACGTGCGGCTGTATGATTTCTTGCCGGCCGGCGTGGAAGCCGTCGAACCCACAGCCCCCGATGGAGTGATTATGTTCACCGTCCCCTCCATCTCAGCGACAAACAGCATCACAACCGTGCGAGTGCGCGTGAAAGAAGGGTACGAACAGCTCAATAACAAAGCCCTGATGATGGCGGACTTCCTCACTCCCACCTATGCCTCATTGATGACCAACGTGGATCAACCGCCCCTTTGGCTGAGCCTGAGAAAAAGGGGCACCACACACGTGTTGACCGATTCTATTGTGATATACGAAATACGCTGTGTAAACGCCAGTGACATCACTGTAAACGATGTGACCGTTGTGGACATCTTGCCCCCCGAGCTGTCGCTGGTGGGGGCATCCCCAGCGCCAGCCATATCCTCCCCACCGCTGCTTCAGTGGAACGTGGGCGATCTAGATCCGGGGCCATCGAACGCCTGGGAGGCCGTCATCACCACCACATCGCCTGCCTCGGCGGGGCTCATCACCAACACCGCGCTGGCGGACGCCCGGCAGCGAGTGATGACCCAGACGATGTTCAACACACACGTCCTCACCAAGGCCGCGATCCTGCAAGTTTCAAAGTCCGGCCCCAAAGCCGTCGATCTGGGCGATGAACTGGTCTACACGCTGCAGTATGAAAACATCGGGAACTTGCCCGCGACGGGGGTCACATTGACCGACACTCTGCCATCTGACATCAACGTGACAGGCATATCGATCACAGAGACGACGGCTACATCAGAGTACATAGTCTGGGATCTTGGCACTTTAAGCCCTACTCATTCAGGGGAAATAGTCATCACCGCCACGGTAGAAGGGATGGGCGGCAGGATGCTGCACAACGTGGCCAACATCACCAGCCAATCGAAAAGCTTCCCATATCAGGACGATCAGGACACGTGGGTACGGTTTGCCATGATTTACTTACCCATAGTGACAAGAAATTACGACGCCACCGGAGAATGAAAACGAACCAACGCATAAAAGAACTGTGCGCACGGATGGCACAAGCGGGGATGGACGCCGCGCTGCTCACCCATCCCCGCGATGTGCTCTACTATGCCGGAACTGCACGACCGGCAGCTCTCCTCGTCACCCCTCACTCCGCGATGCTCTTCGTCCGGCGCGGCCTGGAGTATGCCCGACGAGAAGCCACCATTGAGCGCGTCGAACCGATGAGGGGCTTCTCCAGTATCACCGAGGCCACCGCTGCATCAGAACTGCACAGCGGCATACTGGGCATCGCGCTGGACGTGATCCCGGCGCAACTTTACCTGCGAGTGACCGATGCCTTCCCCCACTGGAAAATCAAGGACATCTCCTCGCTGGTGCTAGAACAACGCATCACGAAGGACCAAGAGGAAATCGCGAGCACGCGAGAGGCCGCCGCCATCGCCGACGCCGGTCACGAAGCCCTTCCACACTTCGCCCAGCCGGGTATGAGCGAGCTGGCCCTGGCAGCCGAGATTGAACGAACGATCCGCTTGGCCGGACACGGCGGGTATCAGCCATTGCGATACCCAGAAGCGCGCGGCGGTGGCATACTCCTGATGAGCGGCGATAACTTGAGCGTGCGCGGCGGCCACGGGTTGGTCGTGACCGGGGCCGGCTTGAGTCCCGGCACACCTTATGGCCCTTCGCGCCGCGTGATGCGAAGCGGAGACATAATCGTCGTGGACATCGGTTCGACATGTGGCGGGTACACCGCCGATGAATCCCGCTCTTTCGTCCTGGGGAAAGCCACGGCGGCACAGGAAGCCCTCTTCGCAGTGACACTCGCGATCGAGGAGGCCGTGCTCAAGGCGCTGCACCCCGGCGCGAAAATCGCCGGGATTTACGAAACGGCCCAGACCATAGTCGATCAAGGAGCACCGCCCTACTTCGCGCCGGGCAGTCTGACCCTACCCGGATTCATCGGCCACGGCATCGGGTTGGAATTGGACGAACCACCGGTTTTGTGGCCACGCGAGAAATCCTGCTTGCAAGAAGGCATGATACTCGCCATTGAGGTCGAGGTCAGTGCCCCCGAAATAGGGACGATGGTCAAGCTGGAGGATACCATCCTCGTGGACACGAACGGTTATGAGATGCTGACTGATGCGCCGCGCGAGTTGATCGAAGTCGGACTTTAGAGAGCGTAGACTGGAGGTTATAAAATGGCCCATCCCATCATCATCACCGCCGGTTCCGTGCTCGCGGAGGCGGAGTTGAACGATAGCCCCACAGCGCAGATGATCCGGGAAGCGCTGCCCATCACCGGACAGGCCAAGACCTGGGGCGATGAGATATACTTCAAGATCCCCATACAGATGGAAGAAGCCCCCGACGCTCGCGCCGACGTGGAGGTGGGAGAGCTGGGCTACTGGCCGATGGGAGAGGCTTTCTGTATCTTCTTCGGCCCCACGCCGGCCAGCACCGGCGCCGCCCCCCGCGCCGCCAGCCCCGTCAACATCGTGGGCCGCGTGCTGGGCGACGCGGCCTCGCTCACCTCGTTTCGGCAAGTAGAGGCCGGCGCCACGGTCACTCTGGAAAGCGCCGCCACTCGATAAACAGGACGGCTTACTTCTGGTGCGACGCCGCGAACTGCTCATCGATCTAGCCTGCCTGGCACTGCTGGCCCTGGCGGTGGCAGCCCTCTTCTGGCCCCTTCTCCTGCCCAACAGCGATCGGTGGATCCCACGCGGTGGCGGCGACCTGGTCTCCTTCATCTGGCCGATGTATCGCTTCGCCGCACGCAGTCTGCGCTCCGGCGTCGTCCCCCTCTGGAATCCGCACCTCTACAGCGGCGCGCCCTTCGTCGCAGATAATCAGTCCGGGCTATTCTATCCCATCAACCTACTGACTTTCGCCCTCATCGGAGAGCCTTCCTACGCGGCGATGGAGGCCCTCGTCGCGTTCCACATCTGGCTCGCCGGCGCGAATATGTTCGCCTTGACGCGCGGGCTCGGTCTGCGCCGACCGGCCGCGCTACTCGGAGGACTGTCCTTCGCCCTCTCCGATCTATTCCTGACCCACATCGGCAATCTGAACTTGAACGCCACGGCTGCCTGGCTGCCGCTGCTTCTGCTCCTGACCCATCGAGCGCTGACCTCCCCTTCCACGCCCAAGAGCAAGACCTACGCTGTCGCCGCCGGGGCGATCCTGGCGGTGGCAGCGATGGCCGGACACGGTCAAATGCTCCTCTTCCTGGCCCTGACAATCGTGCTCTACGCGCTATATCGTCTGGCAGTGGGCTGGAAATGCGGGGGGCTATACGAATTACGCACGGACGTAGGGGCAGGCACAAGGCCCGCCCCTACACTGGTTGGATGGAGACGCCAACTGCACACATTGGGACTGACGGCCCTCATCGCCGCCGTGGGCATAGGGGGCGCGGCGCTCACGTTATTGCCGGCCTATCAGATGGCCGGACACACCGCTCGAGGCCACCTGCCCTACACCGAAGCGACCCGCTACTCACTGCCGCCGCGCGCGCTGATCGGAATGCTGGCCCCCGGCTTCTATGGACGCGGGCCGGGCGGTTTCTGGGGACCGTGGGAGAGGGTCGAGGTTGGCTACGCCGGCGTAGCGACACTGGCCCTCGCAGCGCTAGGCCTCACGTTTTACGTTTTACGTTTCACGAAACCCGACCGCTTCCCCACCCTCTTCTTCATCATCTTGACCCCGTTGGCCTTCCTCCTGGCAATGGGGCGCTACACGCCATTCTACCGACTGCTGTATCATTTCGCGCCCACCTTCGACCAAGTGCGAGCACCGGCACGCTTGATCCTACTGGCCGACCTGGGGCTGGCAGCATTGGCGGCCTATGGGCTCGACCGGTTGAGACAGCGGGATTCAGGCCGCTGGCACTTGTGGATCGCAGCGGGATCGGCGGTCGCCGCAGGCATCCTCCTGACCATGGGGCTGCCCCAGGCACAGAGCGTGCCGCCGCCAGACCGCGTTCCCCAGGCCACGCAGAGCGTCATCGTCGCCGCCGTGCTGCTGATGCTCAGCGGTTTGCTGATCGCACTTATGCGACGCTGGCGTCGAGCCGCATGGCTGCTTCCGCTCCTGTTAGCCGTTGACCTGATCGGGCTCGGCTCAACGGTGGAAATAGAACCTCACGATCCGACCCTGGGTTTCCAACACGAAGATGTAGTGGACTTCTTGCGACAGGACCCGGCCCTTTTCCGCATCGAGGACAACGCCGGGGCATGGCAGCCAAACGCGGCGCTGGTACACGGCCTCTATGACATCGGCGGCGTCTACAATCCGCTGGAGCTGGCGCCCTATCAGGCCTATCGCTGGGCTGTGGGAGAACGCGGCGCGCCGCTCTACAACCTGCTGGGGGTCAAATATATACTGGCCGACAAGGACAAGCCACCCGGCGATGAGCGCCTGATGCCGGTCTACAACGAGAACCCGGAGATCGATGTCTACCTGAATACCCTTGCATTGCCCCGCGCACTCATGGTCTATGATGTCCAGATCGTGCCCAATCACACCGCAGCGTGGGAGGCGATCCACGCGCCCGATTTTGACCCGACGCAGAAAGTGGTGCTGGAGGAAAAACAAGTGGCGAATAGCAGATTGGTCCAATCTCCAAGATTGAAACAATCTAGCATCTCATTCGTGCGGTATGGGCTCAATGAGGTCGAGTTGAAAGTGAGCACGCCGGTGAGCGGCCACCTGGTGCTGAGCGATGTCTACTATCCGGGCTGGCAGGCGACGGTGGACGAGGGCACGACAAAAGCTTCCGAGGTGCTGCGGGCCGATTATGCCTTCCGCGCCATAATGCTCCCTCCAGGCGAGCACACGGTCAAAATGCAGTTCAGGCCGTGGACGTGGCGCGTGGGCCTTTCCATGAGCCTCATCACGTGGACGGGGATAGCGCTCTTTGGTATCTTGAGAATCAAGCCATTGAGATTGTTACGGGCATCAGCACAAAGGGAAAAAAGAACGCCAATTGACCACTGAGGGGAATTCAGTGACCAATTGGCGTGAGGGGCACTTGCACCCTTTCAAAGGATCAGGGAACAAGGCCCTAAAGTTTCTTAACCTTTAGGGCCTCTCACAGTCGGAAACTAGGCTTCAGCAGGTGCTTCCTCTGGTTCCGGCTCTACTTCTATTTCCTCGCTGACCTCGGCCGCCGCTTTCTTGGTCTCCTCGACAGCCTTAGTGACCTGATCTTCAGCTTCCTTCAACACCGTCCTGCTCCGCGTCTGAAGCTCCTCGGCGCGTCGCTTGATGTCGGCTGATACAGCCTCCGCTTTTGCACGGGCCTCAGATAAGGCATCTTCGGCCTGTCCTTGCAGTTCAAGCCCTCGTTGTATTATTTGCTCTCGGGTCTTATCCCCCGACTGTGGGGCCATTATGAGAGCGACCGCAGCCCCCACTACTCCCCCGATCAAGAAGCCAGAGAAGAACGCTCCAAACTCATTACTGCCACTACTGTTGCTCATACTATCTCCCTCCTAATATATTCTACCATCTGATGACCATTCAAGCTCTTCACTATTATACTGACTAAGCCACAAAT